>JAKALV010000023.1 GCA_021824055.1 Acidobacteriota bacterium | reverse complement strand
CAGGCGGCCCCGCTCGCCGCGCGCAATCGTCGCCGTCATCGCCGTCGCCTCGCCGTGGGCCACGGCGTTGTGCAGCACATTGCGCAGCACGGTCTGCAGAGCGCGTGAATCACCCTGGCAGACACCCTCGCCCGCCGTGCGCACCGCGAGCGCTGGAAAATCGGCCGCCACGCGCGCCACCTGCTCGCCGAGATCGAGCCGCTCGATCCACATCCGTCCGTCCGGCTGGGCGAAGAACAGCGAATTCTCCAGCTGAAGCTGCAGCCGCAGCGCGTCCTGCAACAGGCGGTCGAGCACCGGCGTGGCGGTACCGGGCAATTCCTCCTGCAGGCTCTCCGCCTGCAGCTGCACGCGCGCCAACGACGTCTTCAGCTCGTGGGTAAACGCCATGAAGAACGACTCGACGGCGGCCTGCCGCCGCTGCTCGTGACGGATGCCCACGACCAGGGCCGTGCCGCCGGCCACCAGCAGGCCGATCAACACGCCGCCTTCACCGATCAGCATGCGATGCACGCGATCGGTGTCCATCGTGCGCTGTGCCAACGGCAGCGCGAGCTGTTCGGCCTGCGCCAGTCCGAACACAAGCCACCAGACCGCGAGCGTGACGGTAAGCGCGACCCACACGATGGCCAGCGCGTAGAGCAACCCCCCGCGCCAGCGAAGGCTCATGGGGCGGCGGCCTCGCGCGCCGCCTCGATGAGCGCGCCGGCCGCGGTGTCGAGCGTGGCGGCGTCGTGCGCGAGCGAGGTGAAACTGACTTCGAACGCCGCTGGCGGCAGATACACCCCGCGGCGAAGCGCCGCGTGGAAGAAGCGCGCGTACCACGACGCCTGGTCCGGTGCCAGCGCGTCGATGCGCCGCACGGGCGCCGGCGCGGGCCGGCGGAACCACAGCAGCGACCCGTGACGCACCACCTCGGGGCCGCCCGGCACCGCGGCAAAACCCTTCGACAGCGCCGCCGCAAACACAGCCGTGCGTTCCTCGAGCACCGGCCAGACGCCGACGCGCGCCGCTTTTTCGAGCGTCGCGAGCCCCGCGCGCATGCCGACAGGATTGGCGCTCAACGTGCCGGCCTGATACACGCTGCCGAGCGGCGCCACGCGATCCATGAGGTCGGCCCGGCCGGCGTAGCCGCCGACGGGAAACCCGCCGCCGATCACCTTGCCGTAGGTCACCAGATCCGGAGACGCGCCGAGCTCGCCCACCATGCCGGTGAGCCCGACACGGAATCCGCTGATCACCTCGTCGAAGATCACGAGCGCGCCCGCGCGCCGGCAGCGATCGGCGAGATGGCGCAGCCACTCGGCGCGCTGCGGCAACAATCCGTAGTTGGCGGGCAGCGGCTCGACGATCGCGGCGGCGATGGTGTCGCCGAACGCGTCGAACACACGGTCCAGAGCCGCGTCATCGTCGAGCGGGGCGACGAGCGTGTCGCCGAGCGTGTGCGCCGTGATGCCCTCGCTCGACGCGGCCGCCGCGCCGGCCAGGCCGCTCCCCGCCTTCACGAGCATGGCGTCGGCGTGGCCGTGATAGCAGCCTTCAAATTTCAGAATGCGGTCGCGGCCCGTCGCGGCGCGCGCGATGCGAAGCGCCGACATCACGGCCTCGGTGCCGGACGAGACAAAGCGCACGCGCTCCACCCACGGCAGGTGCCCGGCCATCCATTCGGCCAGCGCCAGCGAATACGGCTCGCACGCGCCGAACGACCAGCCGTCGTCGACCGCCGCGTGCGCGGCCGCGCGCACGTCGGGATCCGCGTGGCCGAGGATCAGCGGACCGAAACTCATGCAGAAGTCGATGTAGGCGCGCCCGTCGACGTCGATCAGGCGCGCGCCTTCGCCGCGCGCGAAAAATACCGGCGCGCCGCCGACCGAGCGAAACGCGCGGACCGGACTGTGGACGCCGCCGGGCGTCACGCGGCTGGCGCGCTCGAAATACGCCGGGTGCCCGCTCACGCGCCGAATCCCAGAGACCGCGCGCGGCGCGCGCCGTAGGTAATGATGTACGCCGCGCCGGCCCGACGAAACACGTGCCAGGTTTCAAGCAGCGCCGCGTCGAAATCGGCCAGGCCTTCCCGCGCCAGCAGCACCAGGCTCGCGTACTCGCCGCTGACCTGATACGCGCCCACGAGCTTGCCGGTCGCCGCCTTGATCGGCTCGATGAGGTCGATCGACGTCATGCCCGGCTTGACCATCAGGAGGTCGGCGCCTTCTTCCGCGCACCGCACGCTCGACGCCATGGCGTCGGTCCGGGCGCGCACGTCGATCTGGTAGTGCCGGCGATCGCCGGATTTCGGTGACGAGTCGGCCGCGTTGCGGAAGGGTCCGTAGAACTTGCTCGCGAACTTCGTGCTGTAGCTCATGATCGGCACGCGCGCATGACCGGCCGCGTCGAGGCCGTGTCGAATCGCGCCAACCCGCCCGTCCATCATGTCGCTCGGGCTCACGCCGTCGGCGCCGGCGTCGGCCACCGCCACCGCGTACTGCGTCAGCGCATCCAGCGTCGGCGGCAGATCGATGTCGCCGCGACGGTCCACGATGGCGCAGTGCCCGTGATCCGTGGACGCGCACAGACAGATGTCCACCCACAGATGCAGCTGATCGCCGAACGCTTTCTTGATGGCGCGCACCGGACGGGCCGCGTGTTCAAACGTCAGACCGTGCGACCGCTTTTCGGCCGGCACGGCGAACATCAAGAAATGCCGGACGCCCGCTTTCAAGTCGGCTTCGATCACCTTGAGCATGGCGGCTTCATCCAGACGCGCGTTGTCGTCGCCAAGACCGGCGATCGGCTCGGTGCCGGTGAGCCCTTCCACCACGAAGAACGGCTGGATGAAATGCGCGGCTGTGAACACCGTTTCCGCGCACAGATCGCGCACATGTGCCGTCTGGCGCAGTCGCAGACGCGACCAGGGTGCAGCTGAAGCTGAGGTCATAAGCAAGTGTCCCGGTACCACTGTTCGTAATCAAGCCAAACGCCAGCCGGCGAGCCCGTCGCCTCGCGCACCACGTCGGCGGTCCGCCCGGGGCCGCTGGCGTGCACGCGATGGCGGATGGACGGCCATTTCTCGAGCGCGCGGCGGAATTGTGTGCCGCTCGTCCAGAAAAAGTGCGTGCGGCTGCTCAGATCATCCGGCAGCGGCATCTCGACGGCATAGGCCGCCAGATCATCGGGACCGGCCGCGTCGGCGTGCGTCAGGCGCGTCCAGCGCACGGCGCGTCCGGCCAACCGATCAACGTTCGGCGGCTCGCCGTCGCCTAATCCGTCGGCGCACCCATTCACCCAGATCCCGCGCGCCGCCAACTTGCGCCACGACGTTGTCCCCGACGTCCAGACCAGTTGGCCGGACTCGATCGTCCAGTCGGCCCGGAGCGCGTCGGCGCGCGCCACGAACAGCGCGGGTGAACCCTTCGGCTGCGAAAGCGCCAGCGGACGACGGACCGCGCGATCGCGCTCGTCGGGTCGTGGATAGATGCGTTCCGCCGCCGCGCGTGGCACCGGCGTCGCGCGCTCGATCGTCCAGATATCCGCATCGTCACCGGCAACCTTCGCCTTGGCGCTGATCACGACGCCGTAGTCGCGCGGCAGCACCGTGGACGCGATGGCCTCGTGGCAGCCGCCGCCATGGGCCGCGAGGAACGCGCGCTCGCGCTCCACGGCGTCCATGGTCGGGCGATGCGAAATGGCCTGCAACAGCTCGATCACCGCGGTGTTCGACGCAGCCACTTCAACGGCCAGCGCGCCCTGCGCCGGCGCGCCCGGCACCTCGTGGAGCGGCAGCACCATCCAGCGGCACGGTTCCAGCGCGGACCGGACGGCGGACGCCGCCGTGCCGAACGCCTCGCCGCCACCGAGCAACCGATCCAACGCCGCTTTCGCGACGACCAGGGCATCGCCCTGCCCTTCGAGCAACCGCTTCAACCGCGTCGGGATGTTGCCGCGGACCTCGACGAACGCCAGCGCGTCCACGCGCCAGGGCAGCAGCGGTTTCAACGCGCGCTCGAGCAGCCATGCGCGGCGCGGCGACGAGGAGAGGATGCGCAGCGTGGACGGCCGCGTCGCGATCGTCTCGGCGCGCACCAGCAGCAGATCGCGCGGATCCGCGCGCTCGAGCGTGGCGGCAATGACCGTGGGATGCGTCGTCTCGAGCGGCAGGTCCTTCCAGGAGTGCACCACCAGATCGGCGGCGCCGGTGCGCAACGCGTCGGAGAGATCGGTGGTGAAGGCGCCCTTGTCGGCAAACGCCGCGAGTGGCGTCACGCCATCGATGTCGCCGGCGGATTGCCGCGTGACCAGCGCGACCTCGACCCCGGGCCGGGCGCGCCGGATCGCCGCGGCCACCATCTCCGCCTGCAGACGGGCGAGATCGCTGGCGCGACTGAGCAGCGTCAGGCGCACAGATCGTCCCAACCAAAGGGACGTCGATCGTCGCGCATGCCAAACTGCCGGCTGCGCCGGGCGATCTCGTGCTTCGCCTCCGCGCACTGCGCTTCCGCATGCCGCCGCGCCGCCTGCATCTCCGCAAAGATATCCTGCAGCGTCACGCTCGGCGCGGGCACGTCAATGGCGCCACCGTCCTGCTCGCCGCGCAGATCGATCAGGAGCTGCAGCCCGCGATACCGCGCGGCAACGCCAGCCGCCAGCATCGATGACACGGGCGCGGCCACGACCAGCGCGGACGGGGCGTCCACCAGGTCCAGGGCCGCCACATCGGTCAGTTGGCGGTACGTCACGCCCTCAGGAAGATCGAACGGCGCCTCGGCGCGGCGGCCCCACACATCAATCGTCCGGCCGTGTCCGGCGAGGAACGTGAGCACTTCCGATGCCAGCTTGCCGGTGCCGATGATGCCGATGCGGTCGCATCCACCCACGCGGTGACGCACGGCGCTGCCGTAGGAACGCGACCCGAGATGGTGCAGGTGCTGCTCACGAATCGCGCCGGCGTCGGCCAGCAGCCGCTGCCCCACACGCTTCACCCAGCCGTGCTCGGCCGGCACCGTCGCGAGGAACGCTTTGAACTGTCCCATGACTTGCGTTTCGCCCAGCATCGGTGAGCGCAACCCGCAGAGAATTTCGAGGAGCAAACCGTAGGCTTCTTCTTCGGCAATCGCGTCCGGGCGACGCCAGTGACTGTCGGCGAGAAACGTCACGTCGCGCAGGCACGTGCGCCACGACAGGGCCCCGCTCGATGTGGGCTCTGCGGGTGGCGCCTGGTGGACGATGGCCAAAGTCATGATGCAATCTCCCTGAGTTCGAATCTTAGTAATCGCGGGGAGGTCAAATGTCACGGTTTTGTCAGGGGCGTTGGCCCCCGGCGAGCGCCCGGCTAGGCTGAGTCATGCCCCAGCCATCTCCGCCGATCGGAGTGCTCCTGCTGCAGCTCGGCACCCCGGACGCGCCCGATGCGGCCAGCGTCCGGCGGTACCTCCGCGAGTTCCTGTCGGACCGGCGGGTGGTCGATCTGAACCGGGCGATCTGGCTGCCGATCCTCTACGGAATCATCCTGCAGACGCGTCCCGCGAAGTCGGCCAAGCTCTACCAGAAAGTGTGGATGCCCGAGGGATCGCCGCTGGCGGTCATCAGCCGGGCGCAGGCGGCTGGTCTCGAAGCGCGGCTGAATGAGGGCGCCGACAATCCGGCAGTCATCGTCCGCGTGGCGATGCGCTACGGCAACCCGTCGCTGGCCAGCGTGTTGGACGAATTGCAGGCCGGCGGCATCGAGCGCATCCTCGCGTTTCCGATGTATCCGCAGTACGCAGGCGCCACGACCGGGTCCAGCCTTGAACAGCTCTTCGGTGACGCCGGCCGACGCCGCGTGGTGCCCTCGATCCGCGTGGTCGCGCCGTACTTTGACGACGCCGACTACATCGAAGCGCTCGCCCGGGGGATTGAGCAGGTCCGCGACACGAACGAGCGCCCCGACACCCTGCTCTTGAGTTTTCACGGCCTGCCGAAGCGTTACGCGGAGGAGGGCGATCCCTACCCGGACCACTGCCGCGCCACGGCGGCGGCGCTCACGCGCCGATTGGGCTGGGATGACGGGCGCGTGCGGGTCACGTTTCAGTCGCGCTTTGGCCGCGAAGAATGGCTCCAACCCTACACGGCACAAACGCTCGAGGAGCTAGGCCGCCAGCGCGCGAAGATCATGGTGGCCTGCCCTGGATTCACCGCGGACTGTCTGGAGACGCTCGAAGAGATCGGGATCACCGGCCGCGAGCAATTTGTCGAGCGCGGCGGTCAAAGTTTCGCGCGCGTACCGTGCCTGAACGCTGACGCGGCGTGGCTGGACGCGATGGCGCGAATCGCGCGTCGCGAGCTGGCGGGGTGGCTCTCGTAGTTCGTACACGAAGAGCAGCAGCGCCTCTGTGCCCGGCGGGTTCGCGGCGTGAGCGAGCGACACCGAACACAGAGGACACTGCTTCTGAATGCACGGCACTACGGGCCGTTATTCTCCCCCCGGCCTCCGTAGGCGGGCTCGCGTCCGGCTGACCCTACACCGGGGTGTACGCGAGGCTCGCTGCCAGCACACCCATTTTCCGCACCAGGCGTCACAATGCACTGGTGCCCAACTCGGATGATGCCGGGCGGATAAGTCCTCGAAAATCCGCCCTCACTTATATAGAACGCACGGAGAGGCCAAATCGAACAGGCTGGGGTCAAATAAATGTCCGTGCCTGAAGATGCCCAGTCGTCTACCCATGCCCTGATCCAGCGCGGTCGCGCCGGTGACAGCTCCGCATGGGACCGCGTGTTTGGCCGCATGCTCAAACGAATCCGCCGATGGGCGCATGGGCGGGTGCCACAGTCGGCCCTGGGCGCCGGGGAAACGCAGGACTTCGTCCAGGATGCGGCGCTCGGAGTGTGGACCCGCATGGATCAGCTCGACTTCCGGAAACCCGGCGAACTTGACGCGTACGTCCGCCAAGCCGTGATCAATCGCATCCGAGACCAGGCCCGCCGCGGGCTGGCGCGCCCGGCGCTGCTGCCGCTCGACCCCGGGATCATCGACCAGTCACCGTCCGCGCTGGAACGGGCGTTGGACGGTGAGGCCCTGGTCCGCTATCAGCATGCCTTCGCCGCCCTTGACGTGCGTGACCGGGAGGCCGTGATCGCCCGCGCGACGATGGGCTACACCTTCGACCAGATCGCCGAGCTCACCGGCCGGCCGTCAGCGGCGGCCGCGCGGATGTCCGTCAACCGCTCGATCGAGCGATTGCGGCGCGCCGTCGACGGATAAGCCGGATAGAATCCGCGGCGGTGACGCCGACTTCACAGACCGAGCACCACGTGCTGCCGCACGGGCCCTCGCTCCATCCCCATGAACTGTCGTGGCCGACGATCGTGCTGGTCGCGGTCGCGGGATTCAAGACGGTTGCGGGGCTGCTGATCGTCACACCGTTCGCTCCGCACGTGTCCGACGCCAGCAGCATCGGCATTCAGTCCGTCATTCGCGGCGGGCCCTGGCTCATTCCCGCCGTGCTGTTGCTGCTGGCACACGGCCGCCAGTTCCGCACCGCGTCGCTCGGCGTGGCGATGCTGCTGATCGCGTCCCGCCAGACGTCGCTGGCGTTTGGCATGCTCGCCGAGCAGGTCCCCGTGCTCGCGTTGCTCCTTGACGTCGCGCCCCAGGTCTTCATGCCGTACTACCTGGGAAAATTCCTGCTGGAGTTTCCGCAGCCGCGGACGGGACCATCCGCGCGGTGGTTGACGGCCGCCACGCGCCTGAGCGCGGTGCTGGGCGGGGCCCAGTTTGTCGCCGTGTTGTTCCGCACGGTCACGGCCGGCTGGCATCGGCCGTTCATCTATCAGTTCATTGTGGGCGGCGTCGACACGCGCGTCAGTCCGCTCATCGGCTCAGGCCTCTGCCTGCTGGTGCTCGCGCTCAGCTTCGTGGGGTTTGGCGGCCTGCTGCCCGAGGATCGCCGCCGCCACCAGCGATTGTTCATCGGCTGGATCATGCTGATGGTGCCGCTCTTGGTGTCTGTCGTGCAGTTCATCCTCGCCGGCCCCAATCAGGTCATGCCCGGGCCAAGTCCGCAATGGGTTCGCCTCCTCGTGGCCATCCTCAGCCTCGCCTGGATTGCGGCGCCGTCGGTGCTGGCGTACCGGGTCATCGAGGGACGCGCGCGGCAGTTGCGGCGAGGTGTGATCCGCGCGGGACAGGTGGCGCTCGACGCGCGCCTGCTCCGGCTCATGGCCACCGCGCCGCTCGTCGCGATTGCCGGCATCGCGTACTGGAATCAGGACCAGCGGGTGGCGGACGTCTTCTCGCGCACCGCGATCGCGTGGATGGTCGTCGCCGGCACGAGCGGCGCCCTGCTGCTGTCGCGCCAGCGGCTCCTGCGCGGGCTCCACCGCTGGCTCTTCAGCGAACACGACGACGCCGGCGAAACGCTCTTCGGCCTGACCGGCCGCATGCGCCAGTCGCGCAGCATCGATGAGCTCGTCACGCGTCTGGCGTCGGGCATCGACCGCGCGCTGCGGCCGTATCGCGTGGTCGTGCTCGTCCTCAATGAATCGGCGACCGAGTTCGTGCCGCTCGTGGGATCGGTCGAGCCGCTGCCCCCGTCCACCCTGCTGGCTGAACTCCTCGCGGCGGGGCAAGGCGTGCTTGACACGCAGCTGGCCGGTGGCACGTCGCCGATGCGCTGGCTGCCGCAGGAAGAACGCTACTGGCTGGTCGATTGCGGCGCGCAGTTGCTCGTGCCGCTCCGCGCGTCCGACGGCACACTTAACGGTCTCGTCGCGCTCAGCGACCGGAGGAGCGGCCAGCCGTACAGCGACGACGACCGCCAGTGGCTGGCGGCACTCGCCGAGTCGGCCGCGCTCACCATCGAGGCGCGGTCCGCGGTTGTCCGACCGGGCCACGCGCCGGGCGCGCGCGCCGACATGTGGCGAGTCGGTCTCGTCCAACGGCGCGAGCGCGCCCTCGAATGCAGCACCTGTGGCACCGTTGACGACGCCGGCACAACCGTGTGTCGTGAATGCGGCGCCACGCTGGCCCCGTCCCTGGTGCCGCGCCTCCTGGTGGGCAAGTTCCGGTTCGAGCGGCGGATCGGCCGCGGCGCCATGGGGGTCGTGTACCGCGCGATGGACCTGGATCTCGAGCGTCCGGTCGCCGTCAAGATGCTGCCCGGCGCTACGCCCGAGTACTCCGAGCGGCTCCGTCTCGAAGCGCGCGCGATGGCGGCCGTCACCCACCGCCACCTCGCCGTGGTCTACGGCGTCGAGGCCTGGCGCGGCCAGCCGTTGCTCATCTGCGAGTACATGGAACACGGCACGCTGGCCGACCGCCTGTCGCAGGGGCCGATGCCGGCCCACGAGGTGTTGGGGCTCGGAGCCGGGCTCGCCGAGGCGCTCGCGGTCATTCACGCCGAGCACCTGCTGCATCGCGACATCAAACCGAG
This sequence comes from Acidobacteriota bacterium, assembly GCA_021824055.1. Classification (GTDB taxonomy): domain Bacteria; phylum Acidobacteriota; class Vicinamibacteria; order Vicinamibacterales; family SCN-69-37; genus SCUN01. The sequence goes on along the minus strand of JAKALV010000023.1, from coordinate 12,170 downwards.
CAACATCGGGTTCGATCACGCCGGCGTGCCGAAGCTGCTCGACTTCGGCCTCGCGCATCTGCTGCCGGCGACGAGATTGCCGGAAGAAACGCGGCCGGACATCGGGGCTGCGGGGACGCCGCTCTACATGTCGCCTGAAGCCGTGGCGGGATCGCCGCCCGCGCATTCGTTCGACTTGTGGAGCCTGCACGTGCTGCTCTACGAAGCCATCGCCGGACAGCATCCGTTCCGGCGCGGCAGCACGGATGAAACGCTCCACGCCGTCGCCCACGCCACGCCGGCGCCACTCCCGGCAGCCACCGGACTGTCACCGGAGCGCGCGGCCCGGATCACGTCCTACTTTGCCAACGCGCTCATGAAGGATGCGGCCCGTCGTCCGCCCTCCGCCGCCGACGCGGCCGCCGCGTTGCGCGCGCTGATGACCTAGAGAGCGCATTTCACATTGCTGTAGCCGCCAATCCACGGTTCAGGGTTCAACGTCCAAGGTCACTTGTTGTCCGCAGGTCCGGCTGGTCCTGCGTCCGATGTGCACGGGCACGTGAACCAAGGACTCAGGACCGACAGGACCCGAGGACGACGAGTGACGTTGGACCGTGGACCTTGAACTGTGGACGACACGACACCGTACTGAATACTGCTCTAGCTGCTCTAAGCTAGGAGCGTGCACGTGCTGCGGCGCTTTCTGCCACCCCTGCTCATCGGCCTCGTCGCCCTCGCCGCATTCCAGTTCAAGGCCCGCGAGAAGATGGTGGACTTCGGGGTGTACCGTCAGGCATCTGAGCGCGTGCTCCGCGCCGAGCCCCTGTTCCGCGAGAGCGACGGACACTTCCAGTTCAAGTACCTCCCGGTGTTCGCCGTGGCCACGATTCCGTTTGCCCTGGCCGATGCAGAAACGGCAAAGCTGGGCTGGTTCGCGCTGTCGGTCGGCGCGCTGGTGCTCCTGCTGCGATGGTCCGCGCGGTTTGTCCCCGAGCGACGGCGCGGGCTGCCCCTGCTGGTCGGCCTCACGCTGCTGTTCATGCTGAAGTTCTACATCCACGAACTTGGGCTGGGCCAGGCGAACCTGTTCTTCGCGCTGCTGGTCGTCGCCGCGCTGGGCGCGCTGCAGTCGGAGTTTCCGGCCGTGGCCGGGGTGCTGTTTGGCGCCGCCGTCGCGGTGAAGCCGTACGGCATCATCTTCGCGCCGTGGCTGCTCGCGAGCGAAGACCGCCGCGCGGTGGTCGCCATGGCGATCACGCTGGTGGCCGCGCTGCTCGCCCCGATGGCGTTCTACGGGTTCAACGGCAACATCGCGCTCCTGGCCGACTGGTGGCGCACGGTCACGTCCACCACGGCGCCTAACTTGATGACTCCCGACAACGTGTCGTTCGCCTCGGTGTGGGCCCGATGGCTCGGTGCGGGACCAGCGGCGAGCGTGCTGGCCGTCGTCACCGGCGGGATCAGCCTGGCGTTGGTCGCCGACGCGTGGCGGCGCCGCGCGCGCGTCGCGGAGCCGGCGTACCTCGAGGCCGCCGCGCTGCTCGTGCTCATTCCGCTGCTCTCGCCGCAGGGCTGGGACTACGTCCTGCTGCTGTCCACGCCGGCGATCGCGCTCCTGTTTGACCGGATGCCGGAACTGCCGCGCGGCTGGCGCGTGGCGGCCTGGACGGCCGTGGGCGTGATGGGCCTCGTGGCGTTCGATCTCGTGGGCCGGGCGATCTACCAGCGGTTCATGCGCACGTCGGTCGTCACCATCTGCGCGCTGACGATCGTCGTGGTGCTGGCGCAACTGCGGCGGCAACGGCTCGCGTAGAGTTCGATTACCATTCAGTCATGCGCACATTGCTCGTCTCGGCCGCGTTTGCGGCCGCGGCCGCGTCGCCCATGGCCTTCCCCGCCACGCTGAAATTCGACGCGCCGGCCGGCTGGATTGCCAGAACGCCGTCGTCATCGATGCGGCAAGCCGAGTACACGCTGCCCAGAGTGCAGGGCGATGTGGAGGACGCCGCGGTGACGGTGTTCTTCTTCGGCGCCACGCAGGGCGGCAGCGCGCGGGCCAACATCGATCGCTGGGTCAGCCAGATGGCGCAACCGGACGGAAGAGCGTCGAAGGATGTGGCACAGATGACCGCGGCCACAAGCGCGTCCGGCCTGAGGCTATCGATTGTGGACGTGAGCGGTACCTACGTCGCCGAGGTCGCGCCGGGCGCTGCCGAGCATTTCAACAAGAAGGGATTTCGCCAGATCGCCGTGTATGTGGACACTCCCGGCGGCCCGTACTTCGTCAAGTGCCTCGGGCCGTTCGCCACGGTGGCCAAGTGGGACGACAGCGTTCAGGAGTTCTTGAAGAGCCTCAGGGTCGAGTAGTCCAGAGTCCAGGGTCCAGGGTCCAGGGTCCAGGGTCCAACGTCAGACCATCGACCAGTCGGTGTGCGGGCCTCAGGGGCCCTTGGTTGCGCCTGGAGCATCAGCGCAGAAGGCTGCCCAAGTTACTCCGACACGCTCGTGAGCAGCCGCCGCTGTGTAAGTCAATCCGCATTCGGCAGCGAGTATTGCGAATGGTCTGTTCCATAGAGCAGGCGGCGGAGGAAGACCAACTGGCACGGGATGCGTCCGTCGTCGCCCGAATGTTGCTTCGACCGCTGATCGAACTCGGTCGACCGACAGTTCATGGCGTTCGATCAGCAGCACGAGATCAACGAGATCTTTGACACGAGTGTTGGTCACACCTTCGCGCGGACGCGTGTAAGCGTGCAACTTCTCCACCCAATGCTGTTCGGCCGAGAGCGCTGGAACGGAGGCCGCAGGAATGCCAGCGAAGCCGAGCCAGTCGTCGCCCGTCAATTCTTCGAGTGGTTCAATGACTTCATCACCGACGCCGAGATCGACGTGGAACCTCATAAACGTCCGGCCATCGAGCCGCGCGTCCACTGGGAATCGAGCGCCACCTTCTGGCGCCTGATCAAGATCGAGCATGACTTCGCCAATCACAAACGTGAAGAAATCGGACTGCGGCTCCATCGTCGCCAGTTGCAGTCGTTCGCGAAGGGCGTTGGCCGAGCGAGCGAGAGTCCCTCGGTCACCCGCTTCGACTCTGACGGTCAGATCCAGATCCTTTGTCGACCGCGCTTGATGGAACCGCAGTTCGAGCGCGTAGCCGCCTTTCAGAACCCACGCCCGGCTCGCACGCGACGCGTGGCTGAACATGCGCGCAAGCAGTCGATCGAAGGCGACCTGGCGGCGCAGACGTTGGAGATCAACACCGTCACGGCGTGACCGCTCAAGCAGTCGCGTTTCAAGCGCGGCGCGAAGTGCGCCCGCTGTCGCGTATTGATGCGGCGTCGCCATTGGTGGGAACCTGTTTCAGGATTCTATTGATTCGTTGCCGCGCGCGAACACTAACCTTGGCCTTTTCGAGTTGCCGACGAATGATAAGCCCCCGACGGATCGCCTGAGCAACCGCCTGGACCTGAAGCTCCTGCGAGAGCGACCCGTCACGTATCACGTCGATGAGCGTCCGCAGAGGTGTCGTGACACGAACCGCCTCGACCGTCTCGACGTCCTTCACACCGAGTCGGCCTCGATGCAGGCGAAGCACATTAGGGATCGCTGCCATGCGTTGGAAGTTTGGTGGCACGGTCATGTCCAGACGCGCCGGCATGGCATCCGACAGCTCGTGCAGAGTGAGCGCTGTCACGTGGCTGAACGTGCCCTGCGGTTCACCGCCGCGATTGTGCGACCAGAGCTGCCACAGCATGAGGTCAGGCCGCGATGACATGGGAAACCGGGCGAGCCGGTAGACGCCACGGTGCTCACGAATCCAATTGGCTGACCGCACATGGTACGGGTGGGTGTTGTCCTCGTATCCTGCAGCGCGAGCCTGCCGAGTAGTGAAATACCCACCTTGGCGCTCTGCCAGGTCGTAAAGGCGTTTGGATGTTTTCTGCCGACGATTCAAGGTATAAAACCTCAATTAATATGATGAATTATACTCGAAAACGTTATACCTGTAGATACTGGCATTCCGGAACATCGAGCACCAGCCTGGCTCGGCCGGTCTGGCCGGGACACGCTCCAACGGACTTTCGCCTTGTCGATATTGTGCCGCTACCGAGCGCCGACGCCGGGAACACGCCGCGATGGTCCCGCGCCGATATCGGCCAGCCCTTGTCTCCGAACATTCACAAGATGATCTCGCACATGCCCATAAACAACCTAGGCAAAGTATCGCTCAACTTCATGGACATCTGTGTCTAGACGTTAATGTCTATGTTCATTCGATAATGACATCTGGAGACGGTGGCTCGACGTCTACGCGCGAGATCGACGGCGGAGCCTAGAACGGACAGGGCTCGCACCCCCAGCGCGGCGCTGGGCCAAGTCGCTCTGGTGTCAGTGGAGGGTATTCCAGTAACTTACTGATAATAATGATATTAACAGTCATTACAGTATGACTTTCGCCTGACTAGATATCGTGCCGCCACTGAGCGCGGACGCCGGAAACTCGCCGCCATGGTCATGCGCCGGCATCGGCCAGCGCTGCCTCCACCACGTGAACCGGAGTTAATGACACAACGATGGTATTAGCAATAGCTCTAAAAATGTTGTATTTCATGTTTCGTAATCGTTGACGTACTAGCATTCGTACATGTAGAGTGCCAACTCACGGAGGTCAGAATGGCCGATACGATGCACGAACTGGTGAAGGCGACAAAGGCGGTGTTCCTGGTGCAGCTCCAGGGACTCGAAGAACGGGACAAGCGGGACAAAGCGGAAGTGGTGCTGGCAAGAGCCGGCTACACCGCTGCCGAAATCGCGAAGCTTCTCAACAGAGGACAGGCGGCGGTGGCGAAGTCCATCGAGCGCGCCAGAAAGGCTTCCTAGCCCAGATGTCCAAGGACGGACTCGCAACGCTCGACGACCTCCTCAAACAAGCGAAGACGACTAACCGCCTTCTGGCGGCGCAGCTAAAGGCACAAATGAGCCAGATGGACGTGATCCGCCTGCTCTCGGACCTCGGTCTGACCGCGAGGGAAATCGGCGAAATCCTCGGCACCTCGGCCGCCACTGTCGCAGTGACGCAGCAACGGCTGAGGAATAAGAAGAAGAAAAAGACGGAGGACTAGAGATGGCGAAAAGCCAGGACGGCGGAGACAAGACTGTGGACTTGCTTCGGAAGCTGCTGATCGTTCAGCTCGGGCTGGCGGGCGTCGGGCAAGCGCAGATCAGGACAATCGTCGGAGGCGGGATGAACGACATCAACGCGATCGTGAAGCTGCTGAATTCCGGAAAGCGGGGCAAGAAGGCCAATGGCTGAAGTCGATGCTCAGACCCTTAAGAAACTTCTAGAGACGATTCAGGACGTCTTTATTTTCCAGTCGCTTGAAGCGGGTCACACGAAAGACACCATCCGCAATTTACTCCAGGTGGATCAGGCGCGCATCACAAGGGTCTCGAAGCTACGCCCCAAGACCAAAAGGAATAGCCAGTGACGACCGCGACCACCGACGTGCGTGGTACCGCTGAACATCAGATTCATGTGGCAGCAGAAGCGCTCGGCCAGGCATCCCAGCGGCGCGCGATCTTTCGGGAAATCCACCGTGGGAAGAAACGGATCAAGACTGTCGAAGAAATTGCCAAGGCAACCGCTCTGCCCCGCAAGCGCGTGCTGGAAGAGGCCGTCAAGCTCGTCCACAAGCAGATCATTACGAAGACCAGGCGCAATGGCGATACGGCGTACGAGCGGGACAACTTCTACTATGTCAATCTAGCCAAGATCCTTCGAGAAGCAGATCAGAGTGCGCGCCTTACAAGGTCTTCGGGCGGCACCGACCGAACCGTCCGCACAACGACGACCAGACGACCGCGGACCGTTCGCATACGTCGCCAACCGCAGCGGATCAGCTACGACGTGTTCCTTTCGCATGCCTCTGACGACAAGTCTGCTATCGCGACACCCTTGTACAAGGCGCTGACTAGAGCTCGTATATCAGTGTGGTATGACCAGTCGGTGCTGACGATCGGAGATAGCCTCCGGCGTAGGATCGATGACGGCCTAGCGCGATGCCGGTTCGGAATCGTGATTCTCAGTCCGAAGTTCTTTTCAAAGGACTGGCCACAACGTGAACTCGATGGTCTAGTAGCGAGAGAAAACGCTTCGGGCCAGAAGGCAATCTTGCCCGTGTGGCATCGGATCACGAAATCGCAGGTTGCTAACTTCTCGCCGATGTTGGCGGATCGCTTGGCCGGCAATTCAAAGGAAGGGATTCCCAGCCTGGTTCGGAGGCTTAAGGAAGCCATCGATCTGCCGACCAAACGCAAGCCGAGGCGTCGCTAGTCGCGCGTCACAGCGTGCAGTCCTTGTCGTGGCGGATGCGGAGGAATCGCCCGTCGCGAATAGTGCCCGCCGCGTCAACCTGTGACCTATATGTGACCTACAAATCGAAAAGGGGTCGGGGCGACTGGATTCCAACCAGCGATCCCCTGCTCCCAAGGTACCGGACCCGGGGACTCTGGACTCTGGACCCTGGACTCTGGACTCAGCTGAGCGACCAGTCCGTGTGCGGCCGCTTGTTTTCGACAATCCATCCGTAGATCAACCCGTGATACGTCTGCCAGCGCATGCCGCGCTCGGCGTAGAACGGCGCGAGGGCGCGTTGGAGCTCGGGCAACCGGTAGCACGGCACGCCCGGGAAGTAGTGATGCTCGAGGTGGAAGTTCGAGTAGACGTACGCGAAATTCCAGAACCAGTGCCCGCGCAGGAGCGTGCCCCACTTGGCGGGATCCGACGGATCGATGTCGTAGTGCTGGCCGAGCCGGTTCAGCGTAAACGCAATCGGAAAGACGAAGAACACGGGAAAGAGATCGGCCCGCCACGCGGCCCAGAAGCCGAAGCGCCACCAGAGCAGCGCCGCCACCGACAGATGGAACAGGATCGACACGGTCCGCTCCCACGCGATGGTGCGCTTCAGCTCATCGGGGTACGTGGCCGTTTCCCTGGCCGCCGCGCGGAAGTACATCGGGAACAGCGCCGGCGTGGCGTAGAGCAGCTTGTACCAGCGCGCCACGCGCTTGGGTGACAGGTAATGCCGCTTCGGGTCGTCTTCGGCCGATCCGAGTTCGGCGTGATGATCCAGATGCCAGCGCGTGAACTGGCTGGCGGAGATGCCCGAGGGCGTCGCGTAGACGAGCGCCAGAAGGCGCTCGATCCGGGGATGCCGCGTCTCGAACACGCAGTGATGCAGCACTTCGTGAAGCAGCACGGTGAAATTGAACACCGTGAAGCCCTGCACGAACGCGAGCGGAATCCAGATCAGCGGATTCGTGAAGTACACCAGGCCCCACGTCGCCAGACCCAGCATCGCGAACTGCCGCCCGGCGATCACGAAGTGCCGCCAGGCGTCTTTCTTGTGCAGCACGCGCATCTGGTCGCGGGCAATCACGCGGCCGAGGTCCGCGCGCAGCCCCACGGCGTGCGCGCTGTAGTAGTGCGACTTCATTTCCCCCAAATTAGCACGACCGGGGGGCAGAGCAGGATGCTGGTCTCAATGTGTCAAGGTGCCAAGGTGCCAGGGTGTCAGGGTGTCAGGGTGCTGGTGCCAAGGTGCGAAGGTGCCAAGGTGCTCGTGCCAAGGTGCTCGTGCCAAGGTGCCAAGGTGCCGACGGTCCCGCGGGGACTGTCCGGAATTTTGTGTGGAGGCTTAGCATGAGGAGTCGCCATGGTCCGTTCGAAGAAACCGCCGTCGTCTGATCCGCGCTGGGCGCCGGTGCCCGATGCGATTCTCGATCACGTTGCCCTGCCCGGCATCCTGGAAGCGGCCGACGTCGAGGCCGCGAGCCAGCGCCTCAAGAAGGCATTGCTGGAACGGGCGCTCGGTGCGGAGCTGCAGCATCACCTGACGCAGGAGGCCGGAAGCGCGCCGCCGGACGCGCCGGCCAATCGTCGGAATGGCACGAGACCGAAGGCGGTGCTCACCGATGACGGCACCGTGCCGCTCGCCATTCCGCGCGATCGCCACGGCACCTTCGCGCCGGTGCTCATCCCGAAGCATGCCCGGCGGTTCACCGGGTTCGACGACAAGATCCTGGCGCTCTACGCGCGTGGCTTGACCGTGCGCGACATCCAAGCGTTTCTGCACGAGATGTACAGCATCGACGTGTCGCCCGATCTGATCAGCACCGTGACCGATGCCGTGCAGGAGGAGGTCCGCGCCTGGCAAACGCGCCCGCTCGAGCCGATGTATCCCGTCGTGTTCTTCGATGCGTTGCGCGTCAAAATCCGCGATGAGGCGACCGTGCAGAGCAAAGCCGTGTATCTCGCGCTGGCCGTGTTACCCGACGGCACGCGCGACATTCTCGGCATTTGGATCGAGCACACCGAAGGCGCCAAATTCTGGATGCGGGTGTTCGCGGATCTCCAGGCGCGCGGGTGTCGTGACATTTTGATCGCCGTCACCGATGGGCTCAGCGGCATGCCCGACGCGCTGGCCGCCGTGTATCCCGCCACGACGCTCCAAACCTGCCTCGTGCATCTCATCCGCCGCCGCCTGGAGTTTGCTAATTGGCGCACCCGGAAACCACTGGCCGTCGCGCTCCGGCGGATTTACACGGCGCCCCCGGCCGACGCCGCCAACGACGCGCCGGAGGCGTTCGCCGCCAGTCCGTGGGGGCACCAATTTCCGACGATTTTCGCAGCCTGGCGCCGGGCGTGGCCCCAGATCATTCCGTTCTTCGCCTGCCCACCCGACGTGCGGCGCGTCATCTACACGACCAACGCGCTGGAAAACGTCAATCGCCAGGTGCGCAAGACCCTCAAGACCCGCGGTCATTTTCCGACCGATGACGCCGCCATCAAACTCATCTGGCTCGCGCTCCGTAACGTGATGGCCGACTGGAGTCGGCCGAGCCCGACGTGGCGCACCGCGATGAATCAATTCGCGATCCTCTACGGCGATCGCTTTACCCAACATCAGGCGCAAGATGACCAGTCTTTATCACCCCGCCTCGCACACAAGAATCCTGACAGTCCCAGCCGCTCAGGACCGTCGCGGGACCGTCGGCACCTTGGCACCAGCACCTTGGCACCAGCACCTTGGCACCTTGGCACCTTGGCACCAGCACCCTGACACCTTGGCACCCTGACACCCTGGCACCCGGCCTTCGCCCTACTCCTCCATCGGCACCGGCGGCGTACGCCCGCCCAGGCGCGTGAGGAACAGGCCGGTGAGAACGGCCGAGGCGCCGGCCACTTTGACGAGCGTCAGGGGCTCGCCCAGCCAGAGCGTGGCCACCGTCATCGCCACGATGGGCACGAGGTTCGAATAGAGCGACGTGCGCGCCACGCCGATGGCCTGAATTCCGGTGTACCAGATGAGATACGCCACGCACAGCGCGAGCAGCGCGGACATGACCGTCGACACGTAGACGTACGCGGGAAGGTGCAGCCAGCGGACCTCGATCATCTGCGGCAGCGCAAACAGCACATACGGCACGCAGCCGATGGCGAACGTCATGCCGGTGACAAACAGCGGCGAATGGCGCTTGATGAGCGATGCCGCGCCCAGCGAGTACGTCGCCCAGCAGGCCACCGATGCGAGCACGAGCAGGTCGCCGTGGAGGTGGGCGCCGCCGAACTCGGCGCCGTGGCCCACCACGAGGTAGATGCCAACCGCGGAGATCGCCGCCCCGAGCCAGTGCAGGCGGCCGATGCGCTCATGGCCGAGCGCCGCCGAGGCCAGCGCGATGACGACGGGCGTGGCGCCGATGATGAGGGCGCTGTTGCTGACGCTGGTGCCGGCCACGCCGCTGATGAAGCAGATCTGATAGCAGAAGTGGCCGATGAACCCGAGACCGGCCAGCCGGCGCCAGTCGCCGGCGGTGGGGCGGGTCGCAGTGTGGAAGATGCGCGAGACCTTCGCGCCGCGCCGGGCGGCCGACGCGGCGAGGCGCATGGCCAGGAGGAACACCGCCGTGGCGATGATCATTCGCACGGCGTTGAACGGTTGCGGCGGAATCTCGTCGAAGGCGCGCTTGATGACGCTGTAGTTGACGCCCCAGATGAGGACCATCAGCACCAGCAGCGCGTCGGTGCCCGCGCGCCGTCGGCCGCCGCGATCGTCGGCGTGACGCCCGGTCATCGCATGGCCCGCATAAAAGAACCGCGCGTGAGCAGCGGGCTCACGCGCGGTCGCATCCGGTCCGTTCGCGGCCTTACGCGCTGAACGGCTTGAGGAAGAACAGGATCAACGAGATCAGCAGCACGTAGATCGAGAGCGACTCGATCAACACGAGGCCGAGGATCAGCACGCCGCGAATCTCGCCGGCCGCCGACGGGTTGCGGGCGATGCCTTCCGCCGCCGAGGCGATCGCCTTGCCCTGACCGAGCGCGCCGAGCCCGGCCGCGATCGCGAGCGCGAAGCCCGCCGTGATGATCGACCACATGGCGATCACGTCGCCGCCGCTCTTGGCCGCCGCGGCGGTGGTCTCCTGCGCAAACACCGGCGAGGCCGCCGCCACGGCGACGATCGCCACCAACACGCCAAACACTGCACGCTTGCTCACATTGCCTCCTGAAGAAGTTTCTTGCGTTTACACCGCGGCCATTTCGGCCATATCCCGGGCGTCGCCATGCTCGTGCCCAGGGGTGCCATGTTCGCTACCGTGGTTGGGACCACCATGGCCATCCCCGTGCTCGACGTGCGTTGCGCCCTGCAGATAGATGATGCTCAGCAACACGAAGATGAACGCCTGCAACCCGCCGGTGATGAGGCCGAGCAGCATCATCGGCAGCGGGAAGATCGGCAGCCACCAGGGGCTGAGGAAGGCGAGGATGGCGATGACCAGCTCCTCGCCGAAAATGTTGCCGAAGAGTCGCAGCGAGAGCGACAGGACGCGAGAGAGATGGCTGATGATTTCGATCACGAAGATCATCGGCGACAGCACAATCGGCACGCCGGGCATCACGGCGAAGTGCTTGAGATACGAGAGCGGTCCCTGCCGCAGGATGCCCTGCAGGTGGTAGAAGATCCACGTCGTGAGCGCGCAGCCGAGCGTGACGTTGATGCTGCTGGTCGGCGACATGAAGCCCGGCAACAAACCCAGGTAGTTCGACGTCAGAATGAACGCGCCGAGCGTGCCGATCAGCGGCAAGTACACGCGGCCGGCCGGGCCGAGCCACTGCTCGAGCATGCCGGCAATGGCGCTGACCAGATCCTCGAGCACGATCTGCAGCTTGCCGGGGTTCTCCACCGACAGACGCGACCGGATCGCGAGGCCCAGCAGCGTGAAGCCCAGAACGATCAGCAGCACCATCACCATGAACGGCGGAATCACGTTGCCGTGAGCATCGGCGGTCAGCCGGATGCCGATCAGCGCGTGAAGGCGCAGCACGATCGGACCGAGGAGCACGTTCACCCAGTGGACGATCAGCAGAGGATGTTCAAACTTTTCCATTGTTCCTGAGTGCTGCGATGGCCTCAAGCGTCGCCGCCGCGGGAATCACCGATGCTCCCAACAGCAGCCCCACCGGGCTCAACCGCAAACGCGCAATCATAACGTACGCAATTAGTGCCAGTAAAGCGTACCGCCCCACCAAGATGATGAGTGATCGGCTCGCGCGCGCCTTCACGGTGGCGCCGCCGAGCATCGCCGTGCTCAGTCCAACAACGCCGCGCGTGATCGCCCAGTAACTGACCGCGGCGATCAGCGCGCCGCCGAAGACACCGGCGGCCGTCCGGGGGCCCGCCGCGGGCACCGCAAGCGTGATCGCCGCCACGCCCGCCGCGAGCCAGATCGCGCGGCGCTCGATCCGCGCCAGCATCGCGCCATCCGTCGTCATTTTCGCGCCGTCCTTCGTCACTTCAGGTACCTGCGCGTGACCTGGTAGACGTTGCGCACGCCGGCCGCAAGACCCAGAATGAAACCGCCAAAAAATCCATACGGCTTCCAGCCAAAGCGCTGATCCAGCCACCAGCCGGCCGCCGTGCCGATCACCAGGGCCAGCACGAAGGCCAGACCGACGCTGGCCACCTCGCCGAGCGAGCGGATGACCTCCATCCGACCACCCGCAGGCGACGGCTTCCGCAGGTCTTTCGGCCCCATGGCGGCATAGTACTCGCTATACTCGAAGACAGAGGGTCAGATCTATGCGTAAGCTCGATCGTTCGCTGTTCCTGAGTGTGCTCGCCCTGGCC
>JAKALV010000268.1 GCA_021824055.1 Acidobacteriota bacterium | reverse complement strand
TCGTCCTGTTGTCCTCCGCGCTTGCAGGCGCCGCGTGCGGCTCCGCGCCGGCCCCCACGCCGGCCCCCGCGGCGGCGCCCGGCAAGAAAGTGGACCCGGCGACGGCGGGGTCGATCACCGGCCGCGTCACGCTCACGGGCCCGGTGCCCGCGCCGGAAACGCTGCACATCACGGCCGACCCGGTCTGCATTCAGGCCATGGGCCGCAACCCCAAGAGCGACGCGATCCTCGTCGCGGCCGACGGCGCGGTGCAGAACGCGTTTGTCTACATCAAGGACACGTTGTCCGACTACGCGTTCGACGTGCCCACGGAGGCCGTCACGCTCGACCAGCGGGGCTGCCGCTATTCGCCCCGCATCTTCGGCGTTCGCGTGGGCCAGGCGGTGGAGATCATCAACAGCGACGCGACGCTGCACAACGTGCACGCGCTCCCGATGATCAACGCGGAATTCAACAAGGGCCAGCCGGCCCAAGGCAGCCGGATGACGCAGATCTTCACCGCGCCTGAAGTGATGGTGCGGTTCAAGTGCGACGTCCACGGCTGGATGGCCGCGTACGGCGGCATCATGTCGCATCCGTTTTTTGCGGTGACCGGCGCGGACGGGGCGTTCGCGATCAAAGGCCTGCCGCCCGGCGACTACGAGCTCGCGGTGTGGCACGAGCGATTCGGCACAAAGTCGCAGAAAGTGACCATCGGCGCCAGCCAGACGCAGACGGTTAACTTCACGCTGGCGTCCGCGAAGTAACTGAAATGCGCGAAGTCCGCTGATGAACGACCTGCTCGTTCTGACAAAAGTACGTCTGAATTCGCTCGTGGTGTTCACGACGGCTGGCGGCTATTACATGGGCTCCACCGGATCCATCCACCCGCTCCTGATGCTGAACGCGTGCATCGGCACGGCGCTCGTGGCCAGCGGCGCCGCGGCGCTCAATCAGATCCACGAACGCGAGATCGACGGGCTGATGGAACGCACGCGCCAGCGGCCGATGGTCCAGGGCCGGATGGGCGTCGGCCACGCCAACGTCGTGGCGTACACGCTGGCCGCCATCGGCGCGCTGATGCTGTGGTTCGGCGCCAATCTGCTGGCGGCCGGACTGGCCGTGGCGACGCTCGTGCTGTACGTGCTGGTCTACACCCCGCTCAAGACCCGCACCTCGCTGGCCACCGTCGTCGGGGCCGTGCCCGGCGCGCTGCCACCGATGATCGGCTGGGCCGCGGCGCACGGCTCGGTGGAGCCGGCGTCGTGGACGCTGTTTCTGATCATGTTCCTGTGGCAGTTGCCGCACTTTCTCGCCATCGCCTGGATGTACCGCGAGGACTACGCGCGCGCGTCGATGCCGATGCTGCCCGTGATCGACACGGACGGATCGATGACCGGCCGCCAGGCGGTGGTGTACGCCGCCACGCTCGTGCCGATGAGCCTCATGCCGATGCTCTTCGGGCTGGCGGGCCGCGCGTACGGCATCGGCGCGCTGGTGCTGGGCCTGACGCTCGTCGGCGTCGCCCTCGTGTTTGCCGTCAATCGCTCGCGCGACAACGCGCGCATGCTGTTCCTGGCCTCGATCACTTACCTGCCGCTGCTCCTGATCCTCATGGCGGCCAGCCGGCGCTGATGCTGACGGTGGCGGATCTCCCCGCGCTCAACGCCACGCTCAACGGCGCCGCCGCGGTGCTGCTCGTGATCGCCTACGTCTTCATCAGGCGCGGCAACATCACGTGGCACAAACGGACGATGCTGACGGCGTTCGCCGTGTCGGCGATGTTCCTCACGTCGTATGTGATCTACCACGCGCACGCGGGCTCCAAACCGTACCCCGGCACGGGCATGATGCGCACGATCTATTTCCTCGTCCTCATTCCGCACGTCCTGCTGGCCGCCGTCGTGCTGCCGATGGCGCTGATCACGCTCTCGCGCGGGTTACGCATGGATGTCGCGCGTCACAGAAAACTCGCGAAGCTCACGCTGCCGATCTGGCTGTACGTCTCGGTGACCGGCGTGATCGTCTACCTGATGCTGTATTAAGGGGTATTCAGTTCGGTGTCGTGTCGTCCACGGTTCAAGGTCCACGGTCCAAGGTCACTCGTCGTCCTCAGGTCCTGTCGGTCCCGGACTGGCCGCGGCAACAATGTGAAATGCGCTCTAGCCCTCCGGAACCTCGCGGGGCTGAAGCCCCGCGACTACGAAGGATCGCGCCGGCTGACGAAGTCCGATGTCTTCGAACAGTTTGGCCGTCACGCCCGCCACCCGAACCCGCACGGCCGCCGGCTCCGCCATAATCTGAAACACCCGCCCGGTCCCCAGATCCTCGCCATCGCCGTACGCCATTACGTCGGCCGGAAATTCCAGCGTGGTCTGCCGCAGACGTTCCCACGTCAGTTCACCGTCCTTCAAGCGCCGGCCGAGCGACAGCGCCAGCAACGTGCGCGTCAGCCGGATCCGCCCGCCCCCGAGCGTCGCCACTTCGAACAGCCCATCGTCAATCAGGGATCCCGACGGCAGCCGCAAATTGCCGCCGAGTTGCGGCAGGTTCGCCACGAACACGCCGGCGACGGGATCGCCGCCACGCGTGGCGATCACGCGCAGGGCGCCGAGGCGGTACGACAGCGAGCCGAGCCACGGCCATCGCGCCTTCATGCGGTTGGCGAGATACGCCGATTCAGCAATCGCGCAGAAGATCCCGGCGGTGAACACGCGCCGGCCGTTGAAGCGAACGACGTCGATGTCACGATAGCCACCGCCGAGCATGTCCCGAACGGCCGCCTCTGGCGACGCGGGCACGCCCAGGTAACTCGCCAGGTCGTTGCCCGTGCCCACCGGCAGAATGCCGACGTGACTCGTCCTCGATTGCAGACCGTTGACAACGCGATGCACGGTGCCGTCACCGCCGGCGGCCACGATCAACGGCACGCCACGCGCTTCGGCCTCGCGCGCCGCGGCCGTGGTCCCCTCGGCAGAGTCCGGCGCGACGAATTCCACGGGCCCGAGCGCGGACAGGATCCGCGTCACGGGCTCCCTCCACGCCGGCTGGTGATAGCCGGCGGTCGGGTTGTGAATGATGAGGACGGACACTGGACCCTGGACCCTGGACTCTGGACCCTGGACTAGTAGTAAAGCAGGTATTTGGCGCGCAACAGTCGCCACCGCGCTTCCGCCCCGCTCCACGCGGCCGCAATCGCGGCCGGATCGTCACCCGCTTTGATCTTCGCGATGTCGTCGGCCGAACCGATCAGCCGTAGATTGCTGTCCATCAGGAACTTGTCCGGCGCCATCGTCGTGAGCGCGGACGCCAGCTCCACGCCGAGGCGCGTCGAACGCACGGCCGCGCGATCGGTGATCACGATGAAGACGCCTTCGCAGCGCTCGTTGGCGAACTTCGCGGCCGTCGGCGTGAAGGTCACCGGGTAGAACCGCAGGCCCGCCAGGCGACGCGCGTTTAGCGCGTCGGACAATGCCTGGCCGTTGATCCACGGCGCGCCGACCTGCTCGAACGGCGTGTCCGTGCCGCGGCCCACCGAAACATTCGCGTACTCGATCATGCCCACGCCCGGATAGAGCGTCGCCTGGTAGAGGTTGCGCATGTTCGGCGACGGATTCACCCACGCAAGGCCCGTTTCGTCGAACCACTCGTCGCGGCGCCAGTTCTTCATGGCAATCACCGTCAGGTCCGCGTGGATCTTCTTCTCCGCGTTGAACAGCCTCGCCAGTTCACCCAGCGTCATGCCGTGGCGAATGGGCATGCCGGCGAAGTACCCGACGAACGACGTCGCGGACGCATCGAGCCCCGGGCCCTCGATGCCGACGCCGCCGATGGGATTCGGCCGATCCAGCACGAACACTTTCTTCTGATGAGCTGAAGCCTCTTCGAGCACGTACGCCAGGGTCGTGGCGTACGTGTAGAACCGCGCGCCCACGTCCTGCAGATCGACGACGATCGCATCGATGCCGGCCAGCATCGCCGGCGTCGGCCGCTGGGTGTCGCCGTAGAGCGAGTAGATCGGCAGCCCGGTGGCCTCGTCCTTCGAAGACGGAACGCTCGCGTCGAGAATGCCGCGGATGCCGTGTTCCGGACTGAAGAGCGACACCAGCGTCATGCCGAGCGCCGGCGTGTGCGACGCCTTGAACAGCAGGTCGATCGTCGACTGCCCGTTGCGCGCGCGGCCGGTGTGATTGGTCACGAGGCCGACGCGCAGCCCTTTCAACGCCGCGAATCCGCCGGCGGCGAGCACGTCGATGCCGTTGAGCACCGGCAGCGGCGCCGGCGGCGGCACCGCCGCCGTCTGCGAACCGAACGCGAGGCGCGGCCACCGCATGTCGCGGATCGTCGCCGACTTCACGTCGGTGAGCGTGGAGGCCACGATGGTCGCAATGCGGGCGCGCAGCGGCGTCACGTCGCCCTTGCCGTCGGGATGCACGCGGTTCGAGAGAAAGACGATGAACGTCCCGGTGGCCGGATCGATCCAGATCGACGTGCCGGTGAACCCCGTGTGACCGAACGAACCGAGCGGCAGCAGTTCGCCGCGGTTGGACGAAAACGACGAGTCCAAGTCCCATCCGAGACCGCGGACGTTCGGCTCCTGGCCAGGCGTGGCCGGCGCGGTCATGCGCGCCACGCTCAACGGCGACAGGACGCGCGCGCCACCCGGCAGCGCGCCGCCCCCCAGCAGCATGCGGCAGTACTTCGCGAGATCGTCCGCCGTGCTGAACAGGCCCGCGTGTCCCGCCACGCCGCCCATCCGCCGCGCCGTGGGATCGTGCACCACGCCGCGCAGCATCGTCGCGTCGGC
>JAKALV010000267.1 GCA_021824055.1 Acidobacteriota bacterium | reverse complement strand
TGCCGATGCCGAGTTGCGTGCCCTGCGCGATGATCTCGCCCTTGCGACCGCCGACGACGGCGCCGAGGATCGCGCCCGCGATCGTGCCGAGCTGGTAGGGCGTCGCTTTGGTGGCCTGCGCGGTGCCATGGCGCAGCAGCACGTGGCTCAACTCGTGCGCGAGCACGCCGGCGACCTGCGCTTCGTCGCCGGCTGCAAGGAGCATGCCGCGGTTGAAGTAGGTCGGCCCGCCGGGGAGCGCGAACGCGTTGATCTCGTTCTGATCGACCACTTTGAATGTGTACCGGAACTCCGCGTGCTGGAACTCGGCGGGCGCGGCATCGAGGAGGTGGCGCCCGATCTTCTCCAGGTAGGCCGTTGTCGCCTGATCGCGGAGGATCGGCAATTCCTTGTCGGCCTGCGCCGCCGCCTCACGTCCGAGCTGAACATCTTGCGCCGGCGTGTACTTGTTCTTCGGTGCGGTGACCACGGTTTGCGCCGTGGCAACGGCAGCGATCGACGTGAGAAGCACGCCGGCGAGCCACGGTGAATATCGGAATGCGCCCATAGGAAGACCTCTGTGGCGAACGTACGCCGAATGCGGCCCGGCCGCATATCCTCAATTGCACAGCCAGACGCCCAGGCAGATGGTGGGCCTGCGATTCGCCAGCGACGCAAAACTCCCGTCACTCGTGTCGCAGGTGCTGAAGGACAACATCACAAAGACCGACGCGATCAAGAAGATGGTGTCATTCGCGCAGGGTCTTCGCCGGGTCGAGCCGAAGCAGCCGGAGTGCGGGCAGCAGGCTCGACGCCAGCGCGACAATGACGAGGAAGCCCAGCACCGACAGGTACGTGGCCGGATCGCCCGGCTCGACGCCCCACAGAAATGATCGGACCAGTCGAGCGGCGAGAATCGACAGGCCGCCTCCGATCGCCGCGCCGATGAGCGCAAGCGTGACGCCGGATGACGCGACGTCGCGGATCGTCTGTCCGGCCGTGGCGCCGAGCGCCATCCGAATACCGAACTCGCGAGTGCGCTCGCTCACCGAGGACGCCATCAACCCGTAAAGCCCCATCGCGGCGAGCAGCAGCGCCGCGCCGGCGATCGTGCCGACCAGCGTCATCAGCAGACGCTGCTCCGCCAGCGACGCCGCCCTGACCTCCGCCATCGTCTCCACCTCGGCCGCCGGCAGACTCGGATCAACCGACCCGATCGCCGCCTGCAGCAGCCGGCCCGCGTCGGGCGACGCCGATCGCACACTCCACACGGGCCGGAACCACTGATGGACGAGAGTGAAGAATCCGTCTGACAACTGCGACGCGGGCACGAACACGGCCGGGGCCTGAGTGACCGGGCCGGCCACCATGCCGGTCGTCATGAAGCCGGGCTTCTGTTGCACGTCGCCGATCACCCCCACGACTTCGCGTGTTTCGTTCGACAGCACCAGCCGGCGTCCAACGATGTCGCGGCCTTTGGAATAGAGGCGTGCGAAGGCCTCGTTGACCAGAACGACAGGCGCGGCGCCGGCGCGATCGGTGGCGGTCAAGTCGCGCCCCTGCTTGAGCGGAATGCCAAGCGTCGCGCGAAAGCCGGACGTCACGTAGCTGACGTTGGCGATGTGCCCGTCCCTCTCATCCGAGAATCGCGCGCCCAGGTTGAGCAGGCGCGTGTAGGGCAGTTCAAGCGAGACGGCGGCCGACATCACGCCTGGGGTCGTCGACAGCCGCGCCAGACTGTCGTCGAACAGGGCGTTGATCCGGTCGCTGGTCTTGTAGCGCGCGTCCTGCAGCGAAACGCTTGCCGTCGTGACGCCGTTTGGATCGAAGCCGGGATTGAGGCGGCTCAACTTCGCAAACGTGTGGATCAGGAGACCCGCGCACACGAGCAGCACGCAGCCTAGCGCCACTTCGGCGACAACGAGCGTGCGGCGTAACCAATGGCGCGATCCGCCCGCGATGCTGCGCGACCCGCCATCGGCGAGACCGCGTTGCACGTCGATGCGGCTCGCCTGCCACGCCGGCACGAGACCAAACGCAATGCTCGTGACGAACGAGACACCGGCGGTCATCGCGAGCACGCGGCCGTCAACAGCCACCAGCTGCCAGTCCGCGTACGTCTTGCCGGAGAGCGACTTCAACGCGTCGAGGCCCAGCATGCCCAACGCCACGCCGGCCGCGCCGCCACACGCCGCAATCACGAGCGACTCCACCATGAGCTGGCGAACGACGGCCGCGCGGCTGCTGCCGAGCGCCATGCGCGTGGCCAGTTCCTTGTGTCGCGCGCCCCCGCGCGCGAGCAGCAGCGACGCAATGTTCACGCACGCGATGACCAGCACCAGCGCCACGGCGGCGGTCAGCATGACGATCGGCTGCCGCTCACCTTCAACGAGCGCGGCCTGCATCGGTTGCGACGCGAGCCAGACGCGCACGCTCTTGGCGGGATCGATCGACTTCGGATTCATCATCGAGGCGAAGAGTTCCGGTACGCTGAGCGACGCGAGCTCGGCGTCGAGCTGATCCCAAGTGACGCCCGGATTGAGGCGCATGACGATCTGGTAGTTCGTGCCGCCGCCTTCGCCCTTGGTCGACGCCCTGAGCGGCGTCCACACGTCGGCCGGATCGGTGCCGACAAACCCCTGCGGCATGACGCCAACAACGCCGTAGGCCTCACCGCGGAGCATGATGCTCCGGCCGATGACCGCCGGATCACTGCCGAATGCATCGCGCCACAGGCTGTAACCGAGGATCGCGACCTTCGGTCCGGCCGGCTGATCGTCTTCCGGCGCGAACTCGCGGCCGTAGAGCGGCGCCACGCCGAGCACGCGAAAGAACCCTGCGCCCACGCGCTGCTGCTTCACAAACGCCGCCGAACCGCCGGAGTTGAAGTTCACGCCGCCGGCGCCATCGACGAAGACCGCGCGATCGGCCGACGTGACGCGATCGCGGATGGCCTCCCACATGCGGCCATCCACCGATACGTTCGCGGAACTGCGTTTGGGCGACTGGATATTCACCGCGACCAGGGCCAGCCGCGATGGGTCAGGGAACGGCAACGGACGCAGCAGCACATGGTCGGCCACGCTGAACACCGCGGTGTTTGCGCCGATCACGACGGCCAGCGTGCCAACGGCGGTCAACGTGAACGCCGGCGTTCGTCGCAGCACCCGTAGCGCGTAGCGCAGGTCGCGTCCGAGCATTTCCAGAAAAGACATCCGGCTCATTACGTCAGCCCCCTCGCACGGTTAGCTGAGACGGGAGGGCAAGGCGAAAGGTTTGCCGCGAATTCCTAGCCGTTCAGATGCAGCTTGTGCAGGACCCGGTGCGCGACCGGCGCGATCATGATGCCGGCGACGGCGATGAAGACCACGCCGGCATACAGCGCGTAGCAGCCGGCAAAGATCTTGGCGGTGTCGGTGGGCAGATCGCCCACCGGCCCCATCCCGCCCAGAATCATCGCGGCGTTGAGGAAGGAATCCACCCACGGCATGCGCGCAAGCTCGTGGTAGCCGACGATCCCCATCATCAGAGATCCGCTCATCACGCCGACCGCAATGCCGAAATGCCGCAGCATGCGCGCGATGAACTCGCGGAACGGCAACAACCGCTGGCTGTGGTGTTCGTAGGCCATCGGACTACAGCGCCCGCAGAAACGAAAATGCGTCGTCCTCTTTGCGCGGCGTGCCGGCGAAGTGGCGGGCGGCGGCACGCGCGGTGAACCAGGAGATCGCGTCGCCGTGCCAGCCGAGCGCCAGCGCAAAGAAATGGAAGGGGTAGTTGCGATGCGCGCCGACCCAGGGCAGCCCGTCGAGGGTGGAGACGACCGGCAGCGCCCAGGCCCACTCCGCCTTCAATCCGGAGATCGACGGATAGCGCACCGACAACTCGTACATCAACTGTCCGGCCCGCTGGATCAGCACCTTGTCGCGCTGTCGATCCGGGTGCGGCTTGGTCTCGACGCCCGCGAACAGCACGCGGTCTTCGGCCAGAAACCGCATCCACCGCGCCGACTCGCCGCGCTCGATCACGCTGTAATCGCGCGTGCCGGTTTCGCGCCGCATCTCGGCATTGAGCGGCTGCGTCACGACAACGTGGCCCTCATGCACGCGGACGTGGCGGCGCAACTGGCCGAACACCGCGCCCGGCTCGCCGGTGGCCACGACGATGCCGCGCGTGCGGATCCGCGCGCCGCCCTCGAGAAACACCGTGGCGTCCTTGCGCGTGAACGTGGTCTTGCGCACGCGCGAATGCTCGAACAGCTTCGCGCCCTTCTTCTCGGCGATCGACGCAAGGCCCAAGGCCGCGCGCACCGCGTCATACACGGCGCCGCCGCGCAGCCGCAACGCGCCGAACGACTCGGTGGACAACGTCCGCTTCGCGGACGCGGGCGGCACCCAGGCGCCGTCGAGCTTCACGGCCTTGCGCGCGGCCAGTTCCCGCTTCATCGGCTCGGCCGACCCGAACTCAAACGCGTTGATGTGCATGGGCGCCGGCTTGAGGTCGCAGTGGATGCCAAGCTTCTTGAGCGTGGCCGCAAAATCGACGGCGGCGTGCTGCGCTTCCTCCCACGCCAGGCGGGCCACCCTGCGTCCGCGAGCCTGCTCCACGCTGCGAAACACCGCGTCCGGCTCGGGCACGATCATGCCCAGACCCGCGCCCGTCTCGCCCGACGCCAACCGCCCGGCCTCGAGCACGACGACGTTCAGGCCGGCGGAGGCGAGCGTGTACGCCGAGGCGCAGCCGGTCAACCCGCCGCCGATCACGACGACATCGGCAGCGCCATCGCCCGTGTACTTCGCGTACGAGCGC
>JAKALV010000266.1 GCA_021824055.1 Acidobacteriota bacterium | reverse complement strand
GTCCGGCTGGGACAGAAAGTGCGCCACAAGCAGTTCGGCGTCGGCACCGTGGTGGGAATTGAAGAACACGGTGACGACGATCACAAGATCACCGTGCGCTTCTCATCGGTCGGCACGAAGAAACTGATCGCGAAATTCGCGGGCCTCGAGCCGGCGTAGCCGGCCCGGTGGCGCCCTGCCTGGCGCCTACTTGTCTTCCGTGTCCGGCGTATTGGGTGTTTCGGGCTCGGCTGCTTCGTCCACGCTGTCAGCACCGTCGCTGCCGTCCCCGTCAGGTTCGCTGAGGGTGGCGATCGACACGACCGAGTCGCCCTCCGCCAGATCGATCAGGCGCACGCCCTGGGTGTCCCTGCCGATCGGCCGCATATCGGTGGTCATGCGAATGACCTGGCCGCCCCGGGTGACGATCAGCAGCTGATCCGTGTCGCTGACGCACGCGATGCCCACGACGAGGCCGTTACGATCCGACGCCTGGATGTTCTTGAGGCCGATGCCGCCGCGTGACTGCCGCCGGTATTCAGCCACCGCGGTGCGCTTGCCGAAGCCGTTCTCGCAGACGGTCAACAAGGTCTGTTCCTCGGTCACCACTTCCATGGCGACCACCTGGTCGCCTTCGCGCAACTGGATGCCTCGAACGCCAAACGCCGTGCGCCCCATCGGCCGGGCGTCTTCTTCCGCGAAGCGGATCGCCATGCCGTTGCGGGTCCCGATGACCAGATCCTTCTTGCCGTCGGTCTCCGCCACCGAGATCAGGGCATCGTCATCCTCGACCTGGATGGCGATGATGCCGGCCGTGCGCGGATTGGAGAACGCCTTCAGGTCGGTCTTCTTGATGGTCCCGTTGCGCGTGCCCATCACGATGAACCGTTCGTTCTCGTTCTCGGGGAACTGCTGCACGCGGATCATGGCGGCCATCTTCTCGCCTTCCGCCATCTGCACCAGGTTGGCGATCGCCTTGCCCTTGCTGCTGCGGTTCACTTCCGGAATGTCGTACGCGCGCAGCCAGTAACACTTGCCGCGATCGCTGAAGATCAGCACGTAGGCGTGCGTGTTGGCGATGAACAGGTGCTTGACCACGTCCTCTTCGCGGGTCTGCATGCCGATCAAGCCCTTGCCGCCGCGCCGTTGCTTGCGATATTCAGTAAGCGCCGTGCGCTTCACGTAGCCGGTGTTGGTGGCGGTGATCACCACGTCCTCGTCGGCGATCAGGTCTTCCACGCGCAGTTCGCCGCTGTCTTCGATCAGTTCCGTCCGGCGGTCGTCGCCGTACTTGTCGCGAACGGCCTTCAGCTCTTCCTTGACGATCGCGATCACCAGGTCGTCGTTCGACAGAATAGCGCGCAGCCGCTCGATCACCCGGAGCAGCTCCATCAATTCGTCGATGATCTTCTGCCGCTCGAGGCCCGTGAGGCGCTGCAGCTGCATGTCGAGAATGGCCTGCGCCTGAAGCTGCGACAGGCCGAATCGCGTCATCAACCCTTCACGGGCTTCGATCGCGTTCTTCGATCCGCGGATGAGCTTGATCACCTCGTCGAGATGGTCGAGCGCAATCTTCAATCCTTCGAGAATATGCGCCCGCGCCTCGGCCTTCCGGAGCTCGAATTCCGTCCGGCGCCGGACCACTTCGCGGCGGAACTCAATGAAATGCTCGACGATCTGCAGCAGGTTGAGCACGTGCGGCCGGTTGGCGACGATCGCCAGCAGCGTGATGCCGTAGCCCATCTGCAGCTTGGTGTGCTTGTAGAGATTGTTCAGCACGACATCCGGCAGCTCGCCGCGCTTGAGCTCGATGACGATGCGCATGCCGTCGCGCGACGATTCGTCGCGCAGGTCGGAGATGCCTTCGATCTGCTTGTCGCGCACCAGGGCGGCGATGTCGGACACCAGGTTGGCCTTGTTCACCTGGTAGGGAATTTCGGTGATCACAATCGACGTGCGATCGCCCTTCTTGTTCTCTTCAAACGCCGCGCGGCCGCGTACCACGACGTTGCCGCGGCCCTCGCGGTAAGCCTTGAAGACGCCGGCCCGGCCGACCATGACGCCGCCGGTGGGGAAGTCGGGGCCTTTCACGTGCTGCAGCAATGCCCGGAAGCGGTCGTCCTTCGGAGCGTCGCGCAGCTCGATCACCGCCATGACGCCATCCAGCACTTCGCGCATGTTGTGCGGCGGAATGCTCGTCGCCATGCCGACCGCGATGCCCGTGGAGCCGTTGACGAGCAGCGCCGGAAACGGCGTGGGCAGAACGGTGGGTTCCTCGGTCGTCTCGTCAAAGTTCGGCCGGAAGTCGACCGTGTCCTTGTCGAGATCCACCATCATTGCTTCGGCCAGCGACTGGAGGCGGGCCTCGGTGTAGCGGTACGCCGCCGGCGGATCGCCGTCCACGGAGCCGAAATTGCCCTGGCCGTCCACCAGGGGATACCGCATGGAAAAATCCTGCGCGAGGCGGACCAGGGTGTCGTACGCGGGCGCGTCGCCGTGCGGATGGTAATTGCCAATGACTTCGCCCACGATCTTCGCGCACTTGCGGTGCGCGCGGTTCGAGACGAGCCCCATCTGCCGCATCGCGAACAGGACGCGGCGGTTGGCCGGCTTCAATCCATCGCGAACATCAGGCAGCGCGCGTCCAATGATCACGCTCATGGCGTAATCCATGTACGAACGCTTCATTTCATCTTCGATGTTGACCGGAATGCGAGACGAGAGCTGATCCATCAGATGTCCAGGTTCTTCACGTCGAGCGCGTGGTCCTCGATGAACTTGCGCCGCGGTTCGACCTGGTCCCCCATGAGCGTGGTGAACATCAGATCGGCTTCGGTGTGGTCTTCAGCGCGGACCTGCAGCAACGTGCGCTTGGTCGGGTCCATCGTGGTTTCCCACAACGTCTCCGGATTCATCTCACCGAGGCCCTTGTAACGGTTCACCGTGAGGCCGCGGCGCCCGGCGGCCACGAAATACTCGACGAGATCGTCGATCGAGTCGACGCGCGTGTCGCCATCCTTCACCGGCTTGGGCGCCGGCTTGGGCGCGTCACGGTCTTCGGCCGCGTCCGGCTCATCCACCTCGGCCGGCGCCGCGGCGGACGTCGCCGTCCGGATCGTGACCGGTCCCATCATCAACTCGCGGACGTCCTGGTAGGCCGCTGACAGCGTGCGGAACTCGCCCGTGTTGACAAAGTCCAGATCGAGGCGGTGTTGCTTCGCGTATCCCGCGGTCCGATCCACCAGGACCACCGCCAGGGCTTGATGCTCGGCGTCGTCCACCGTGGTGGCGGTCACATTGGGCCCGCTCGACAGATAGGCGCCCAGCGCGTCGATGCGCTCGCGGTCGGTCCAGAACGTCTTGTCGCGGGCGCCGCCCTCGAGGAGCGCCAGCACGGCCCGGCGCGCGGGTCCGCGGCGTTCAACCACGTTCAGGTATTTCCGGAACGCCATGAGTTTCTCGAGGCGCCGCTCGAGTTCTTCACCGGAAATCTCCTTCTTATTCTCCAGCACCAGCGATCGCGATTCCGCGGCACGACGAATCAGAAACGCCTCGAGATCGCGCTCGTCCTTGATGAAGGTTTCCTGGCGGCTGCGCTTGGCGCGAAACAGCGGCGGCTGGGCGATGAAGATGTGGCCGCGGTCCACGAGCGCGCGCATCTGCCGGTAGAAGAACGTCAGCAACAACGTGCGGATGTGCGATCCGTCGACGTCGGCGTCCGTCATGATGATGACGCGGTGATAGCGGAGCTTGGATGGATCGAACTCGTCCTGGCCGATGCCGCACCCGAGCGCGGCGATCAGCGTGCGGATTTCCTCGTGGCCCAGCATCTTGTCGAACCGGGCCTTTTCGACATTGAGGATCTTGCCCTTGATCGGCAGCACCGCCTGGAACTTCCGGTCACGGCCCTGCTTGGCGGAGCCGCCGGCCGACTCGCCCTCGACGATGTAGAGCTCGCTGTTGGCCGGGTCGCGCTCCTGGCAGTCGGCCAGCTTGCCGGGCAGGGCGGAGTTGTCGAGCGCCCCCTTGCGCCGGACCAGGTCGCGGGCCTTCCGGGCCGCTTCGCGCGCCAGAGCGGCGTCCACGGCCTTCAGGACCACCTTCTTGGCGATGACGGGATTCTCTTCAAGGAACGCGCCGAGCTTGTCGTTGATGATCGTCTCGACAATGCCCTTGACCTCGGTGTTGCCGAGTTTCGTCTTGGTCTGGCCCTCGAACTGGGGCTGCGGAATCTTGACCGAGATCACCGCGGTCATGCCCTCGCGGATGTCGTCGCCACTCACGCTGTCGGCCAGCTTCTCGGTGAGGTTGTTCTTGGTCGCGTAGTTGTTGACGGTGCGCGTCAGCGCCGCGCGAAACCCGGAGAGGTGCGTGCCGCCCTCGGTGGTGTTGATGTTGTTCGCAAATGAATACGTGGTCTCGCTGTAGCTGTCGTTCCACTGCAGCGCGATCTCCACGTTGATCAAGTCCCGTTCGCCGAACATGTAGATCGGCTTGTCGTTGACGACGGCCTTGTTCTTGTTCAAGTACTCGACAAATTCCTTGATGCCGCCTTCGTAGTGGAACGTGTGCGCTTTTCCGTCGCGCTCATCATCAATGGAAATGGTGACGCCCGCGTTGAGGAACGCCAGCTCGCGAAGCCGCTGCGAGAGCGTCTCAAAGCTGAAGTCGGTGGTCTCGAAGATCTTGCCGTCCGGCTTGAACGTGATTTTCGTGCCCCGTTTTTCCGTCTTGCCGGTGACATACAGATCGCCCGACGGCACGCCGCGGTGGTACCGCTGCTGGTGCACGTGACCGTTGCGCCAGATCTCCAACTCGAGCATTTC
>JAKALV010000265.1 GCA_021824055.1 Acidobacteriota bacterium | reverse complement strand
CGGTTCGTACAAGCAGGATGAGTCGCCGCGGTACAACGGCCGCGACGTGGCCGTGGTCCGCGCCCAGAAGGAATCGGCGCTGGTCGTGTTCGGCACCGCCACGCCGTCGCTCGAGACGGCGGCGAATGTCGAGAGCGGCCGCTACGAGCGCCTGCGGCTGACGCAACGGATCTTCGACCGGCCGATGGCGTCCGTGCGCATCGTGGACATGCGGCAGGAATATGCCGAGGGCGGCGCGGATGTCGTCTTGAGCCGGGTGCTGATCGAGGCAATCGGGTCGCGGCTGCGGAAGGGCGAGCAGAGCGTCGTGCTGCTGAATCGCCGCGGCTTCAACACCGTCGTGTTCTGCCGGCAGTGCGGTACGACGATGGAGTGTCCACACTGCAGTGTCACGCTCACGTTCCATCGCGCGTCGCGCCGGCTGCGGTGTCACTACTGCAACTACGCGGCGAGCGTGCCGAAGGCCTGCGCGGCCTGCGGCGGCGAGGTGCTGGAGCAGTCGGGCTTCGGGACCGAGCGGCTGGAACACGAACTGCGAGAGCGGTTTCCGGCGGCGCGCATCGCGCGCGTGGATCGCGACACGATCCGCCGGAAGGGCGCGATCGCGCAGGTGCTCAAGCAGGTGAGCGCCGGCACCATCGACATTCTGGTGGGCACGCAGATGATCGCGAAGGGGCACGACTTTCCCGAGGTCACGCTCGTGGGCGTGGTCTCCGCCGACGTTGGACTGGGGCTGGCCGATTTCCGCGCGTCGGAGCGCACGTTCCAGCTGCTCACGCAGGTGGCCGGCCGCGCGGGGCGCGGCGACAAACCGGGCGAGGCGCTGATCCAGACCATCTACCCGGACCACTACAGCATTCGCGCCGCGGCGGCCCAGGACTACGACACGTTCTACAAGAAGGAGCGCGAGTTCCGCGACCGCATGCAGTATCCGCCGTCGGTGGCGCTCATCAACGTGGTGATCAAGCACAAGTCCGCCGATGCCGCCATGCGCGACGGCGCCGACCTCGCGCGGCGCCTGCGCGCGCTGTATCCGCAGGGCAAAGTGCTCGGCCCGGCGCCCGCGCCGATTGCGCGGATCAAGGACGAGCATCGCGTGCAGGTGTTCCTGAAGGGCCGCCAGCGCCACGCCATGCGCGCCGCCGTGCTGGCGGCAATCGCAGAGCGACCAGAGATCAGGCGGCGAGTGACGATCGATGTCGACCCCATCTCAGTGCTATAGCAGGGAGCACCAACCGCGGAGGCGCGCTCCGAAAACCAACCACGGAGACGCGGAGACACAGAGCAACACCGAGACAGATTTTCAAAGAGCTCTTTGAAGAACCAGCCTCCGCCTTTCTCCGTGCCTCCGTGTCTCCGTGGTGAGATCTTGTGATCTACCCGTTCCAGAGCGTTTCGATCGGCACTGGCGTGAAACAGAGAATGAAGATGACCAGCGCCAGCACGGCGATTGCGCGGCGCTTCGGGTCGAGCGGTTCGTGCTCGTCGATGATACGCGGATGGCCGAAGCCGAGGAACCAGGCCATCGCCGTCATCATGATCGTCATCGAGATCCAGCTGATCGACCACACGGTCAGGCCGAGCGCCACGGCCAGCGTGGCCATCGACACGTAGCGGGCGCGCCGGCCGAACGCGGCGTACGAGATGTGGCCGCCGTCCAGTTGCCCGAACGGCAGCAGATTCAGCGACGTCGCCAGCATGCCGAACCACGCGGCGAAGCCCATCGGATGGATGGTGATATCCGTGCCCGTCGCCAGCGGGCCGATCGTCAGCCACTTCACCGCCTTGAACAGCAGCGGCTCCCCAAGCCAGATCACGGGCGCCGACGGATCGATCGCGACGACCTGCGAGTGCGCGACGCCGTAGATCAGAAACGGAATCAGCGCCACGAAGCCCGCGATCGGGCCCGCGACGCCGATGTCGAACAGGGCCTGCTTCGACGGAAAGGCTTCCCGGATCTTGATGACGGCGCCGAGCGTGCCCGTCAGCGGCAGGAAGGGCATCGGCAGAAAGTAGGGCAGCGTGGCGTCCACATCGTGGATGCGGCAGGCGATGTAGTGCCCGAACTCGTGCGCCGTGAGGATGATGAGGATCGGCAGCGAGTACCACAGCCCGCTGGTCCAGTTCCGCGTGGTCATCCCGACGAAGGTCGTGCTGGCCAGCGTGGCCAGGAACAGCAGGATGTGAACGGAGTACCGGTGCTGGAACTTTGGCGGTGGCGGCGGGGGCGGCGCGTAGGCCTGCCAGTCGAAGGGCTGGGAATCCACGCGACGCTAGCTGCCGATGTTCTGAAGGTCTTTGCCGGGCTTGAACCGGATGGTCCGGCCGGGCGGGATGCGGACTTCCTTGCCGGTGCGGGGATTCCGGCCGATGCCGCGCTTGCGCGGCTTCACCTGGAACACCCCAAAGCCCCGAAGCTCGATCCGGTCACCCCGCATCATGGCCGCGCGCATCGCGTCAAACACCGCGTCAACCGCCACTTCGGCTTTGACCTTGGTGATCTCGGCGAACTGAGAAACCTGATTGACGATGTCGACCTTGATCATGACACTTAGGGGCACCAACGTGCCCGTAAGTGACTATATCCACATAGACTTACGCTGTCAAACGATCCCCTAAGTGAATCTGCAGTACACTTCCGACAGATGGCCAAGCACTCCTCGGGGCCGACTGTGGTCCTTGTGGGCCGTCCCAACGTCGGGAAGTCGACCCTCTTCAATCGAATCACCGGCACGCGCCGCTCGATCGTGGCGCCCATTGCCGGCACCACCCGCGACGCCATTCAGCAGCCGGCCGAGTGGCAGCAGAACCGCTTTCAGCTGGTCGACACCGGCGGGCTGTTTGGCGCCACCACCGATCCGCTCCATGAACTGGTTGTGTCCCATGGGCTCCGTTACGTGAAGGTGGCCGACCTGATCGTGTTCGTCGTGGATGCCCGCGAGGGCCTGGTGCCGGCCGACCTCGACATTGCCAAGAGCCTGCGCCGCCTCAACAAGCCGGTCATCGTCGCCGTCAACAAGACGGACGCCAGGAAATCGGACCGGAACGTGCCCGAGTTTCACCAGTTCGGGTTCGAGCCTGTGTTGGAAATCGCGGCCGAAAGCGGCCACGGCGTGGCCGAACTGCTGGATGAGATCAAGGCGCGGTTTCCCGGCGCGACGCTCTCGGAGGCCGACGCCGCTCTCGAAGACGGCGATGACGTCGAAGACGATTACGCGGATCAGGACGACGGCATTGAGGTTGAGGGAGAGCGGGGCGCGGGCGGCAAGGCCGGCGCGGTCTATAGGAAAGACGAGCCGGAGGAAGCCGATGACGTCCCCGACGCCAATCCCCTGATCGTGCCGCCGATGCCCGACGAAGTGCCCGTGGCCATCGTCGGCCGGCCGAACGTGGGCAAGTCGTCGCTCGTGAACCGCCTCCTGCGCGAAGACCGCATGGTCGTCAGCGACATGCCGGGGACGACACGCGATGCGGTGGACGTGGTGCTGCATTGGCACAAGCAGCGGTTCCGGCTGGTGGACACGGCCGGGATGCGGCGGCCCGGCAAGGTGAAAGAGGGCGGACAGATCGAAGCCGTCAGCGTGCTGATTGCCAAGCGCGCCATGACCAAGGCGCAGGTGGCCGTGCTGGTGCTGGATGCCGTCGAGGGGCCCACGGATCGCGATGCCGCGATTGCGGGTGAAGCGCAGACGCTCGGGCTGAGCCTGATCATCGCCGTCAACAAGTGGGATCTGGTCAAGGGGCACGATCAGCAGTGGGTCAAGGATTTCGACGACAAGCTGCGCTTTCACATGAAGTTTCTCGAATACGCGCCGTTGATTCATATCTCGGCGCTGACCGGTGATCGCACGGGCCGCGTGCTGCAGACGATCGCGCGCGTCGCGGAAGCGCGGCGGAAGAAGATCTCCACGTCGCGGCTGAACAAGTTCATCGAGCGGGTCACGAAGACGCATCCGCCGTCGGCGAAGGGCAAGAAGGAAGTGCGCATTCTCTACGCCACGCAGACCGCCATCGAGCCGCCGGAGTTCGTCATCTTCACCAACGTGGCCACGGAGCTGCATTTCTCCTACGAGCGGTTCCTGACCAATCAGCTGCGCGAGGAATTTGGTTTCGAGGGCTCGCCGATCCGGCTGAAGGTCAAGCGCCGCGCCAAGAAGGGCCGGGAGGATTGACCTCCTGCTATACTCCCTGAGCAAAACTGTGGCGCCGGTGGAGATCCCCAATCGGTCGGTATTTCGGGCGGCGGAAGTCTGCGAGTTGGCCGCCGTGCCGCCGTACGTGCTGCGCGGATGGGAGGCGGAGTTTCCCGACCTCGGCGTGGCGAAGTCGGCGGGCGCGCCGCGCGTGTATCGCAAGGCGGACGTCGAGCGCGTGCTGCGGCTGAAGCATTTGATTCTGGTGGACGGCCTCACGCTGGCCGGGGCGCGGAAGAAGTTGCTGGAAGAGGGCGCCATGGCGCCGGCGCCCGAAGAGGTGAGCGATTCGGACGTGGCGGCGATGATGGACGAAGCCGCGCAGAACGGTTTGCGGGATCTGAAGCGCGGCCTGCAGTGGATTCTGGGCGTGCTCGAGGGTGAAGGCGCCGGCAACGGGTTTGCGTTGCGGGCCCAGCCGGCCAAGGCGAGTCCGGCGCGGAAGGCGCCGCCGGCGAAGCCGAAGGGCAAGGCCAAGAAGTAGGACGACGCGCAGTCGTCGGCCGAAGCGCATTCGTAGGCCGAAGCTTTAGCTTCGGCGCCTTTGGGTTCGGGTGCACTCTTAGGGGCGGGCTTTTGGGGGCCGCACGAGCTGAGGTTCGGGGGCCTGGCGGAG
>JAKALV010000022.1 GCA_021824055.1 Acidobacteriota bacterium | reverse complement strand
GCGTCACGGTCGTCCACGCGCACGACTGGCAGGCCGGCCTGGTGCCGACGCTCTTGCGGACGCAGCCCGCGCGCTGGCCGCGCCTTTCGCGATCGGGCCTGGTGTTCACGATCCATAACCTCGCCTACCAAGGGAGGTTTCCGAAGGACATCGTGCCGCGGTTTGGTCTCGACTGGAACGTTTTCACGATGGAAGGCGCCGAGTTCTGGAACGAGTTCAGCTATCTCAAAGGCGGCCTGGCCTACAGCGACTACGTCACGACGGTCAGTCCTCGATATGCCGCGGAAACGCTGACGCCGGAGTTCGGCTATGGCTTCGAGGGCGTGCTGCGGGCGCTTGGGAAACGGTATCGCGGCATCCTGAACGGCATCGACACCGGCGTCTGGAATCCGGAGACCGACCCGCTGCTGCCGGCGCATTTCACCCCGAAGGATCTGTCGGGCAAGCGCGAGTGCAAGCGCGCCCTGCTCAATCGGTTCGAGCTGCCGCAGGGTGATGACGCGCTGGCACGACCGGTGATTGCGATGGTGTCGCGCATGGTGGCGCAGAAGGGCCTCGACTGGATCCACCAGGCCAGCGACGAACTGATGTCGCTCGATGCGACCTGGGTCGTTGTGGGCTCGGGCGAAAGGGCATACGAGCAGATGTGGCGGACCCTGCGCGACCGGCATCCGTCGCGCGTCGGCGTGTTTATCGGGTTCGATGAGGCGCGCGCACATCTGGTGGAAGCTGGAGCGGATCTGTTCCTCATGCCGTCGCGATTCGAGCCGTGCGGCTTGAATCAGATGTACAGCCTGCGCTACGGCACGGTGCCGATTGTCCACGCCGTGGGCGGGCTCGACGACACGATCCGGACGTTTCGGCCCAATGCGCGGCACGCGAACGGCTTCAAGTTCGCCACCGGCTCGGCCGCGTCGCTCGTGGCCACGGTGCGGCAGGCCTTGCGCCTGTACCAGAACCCGCTTCAGTGGGCCAGGCTCATAACCGCCGGCATGGCCGACGACCATTCCTGGGACCAAGCCGCGCGAGAATATGTCAAAGTGTATAAGAGAGCACGGCGCGACGCGCGTGACCGGTAATCGCGAAAGGTGAGTAGAGACAGCATGGCATCGGACAAGATTTCGACGTTTACAGACAGCAACTTTGATGCGGACGTGTTGAAGTCGAGCACGCCGGTTCTGGTGGATTTCTGGGCGGAATGGTGCGGCCCGTGCCGTGCGCTCGCTCCGACGATGGACGCGCTGGCGAACGATTATGCCGGCAAGATTCGCATCGGCAAGCTCAACGTGGACGAGAACCAGCACGTGACGATTCAGTACCAAGTCCGCGGCATCCCCGCTGTGATGCTGTTCAAGGGCGGCAAGATGGTCGATCAGGTGGTGGGCCTGGCCGACAAGTCGGTCTTCAAGCAGATGATCGACAAGCACCTTGCGTAACGTCGTCATCATCGGGTCAGGCCCGGCGGGATTGACGGCGGCGCTGTATTCGGCGCGCGCGAATCTGTCGCCGCTCGTCATCGAAGGCCTCGATGCCGGTGGTCAGCTGATGCTGACCACCGCCGTCGAGAACTTCCCGGGATTCCGCGACGGCATCATGGGGCCGGATCTGATGGCCAACATGCGCGCGCAGGCCGAGCGCTTCGGCGCCGAGATCGTGCAGGGCCGCGTCAGCGCCGTGGCCGCGAACGGACAAACGATCACGGTCACGACCGATCAGGGGCCGATCGAGACGCGCGCGCTGATCATCGCCACGGGGGCGTCGGCGAAGCTGCTGGGGCTGCCCAATGAGCGCGCGCTGATGGGACACGGCGTGTCGACCTGCGCGACCTGCGACGGTTTTTTCTTCCGCGGCAAGCCCATCGCGGTGGTGGGCGGCGGCGACTCGGCGCTGGAAGAGGCCATCTTCCTGACGCGATTCGCGTCCAAGGTCACGTTGATTCACCGGCGCGACACGCTGCGCGGGTCGAAGATCATGCAGGACAAGGCCACGGCGAACGAGAAGATCGAGTTCGAGTGGAACAGCGAAGTGATCGACGTCAAAGACACCGCGAAGGGCGCGGTCTCGGCCGTGGTCACGCGCAACCTGAAGACGGGCGCAACGAAGGACATTCCGGTTGACGGGTTGTTTGTGGCGATCGGGCACACGCCAAACACGTCGCTCTTCACCGGGTGGCTCGAGATGGACGCCGCCGGGTACCTGAAGACGCACGACGGGTCCAAGACGAACGTGCCCGGCGTGTTCGCCTGCGGGGACGTGCAGGACCATATCTACCGCCAGGCCATCACGGCGGCGGGTTCAGGCTGCATGGCGGCACTCGACGCCGAGCACTATCTCGAAGCAAGCGGGTAATAGAGCGCATTTCAAGCTGCTGCAGGTATCAGTTCAGTGTTCAGGGTTCAACGTCCAAGGTCACTTGCTGTCCGAAGGTCCCGCGCGTCCGGGGTCCGATGTGCGCCAGCCGCTCCGAAATAGCTCAATAACCAGATCGCCCGATCCAATCGTCAGCTAACCAGATAACAGATAGTCAGCTGTCTAGTCGATCCAGCCGCCGCCGATCACCGTGTCGCCGTCGTAGAAGACCACGGCCTGGCCGGGCGTCACCGCAATCTGGGGCTCATCAAACAACATCCGGGCACGATCGCCACCCTGCGGCGTCAGTACTCCCGGCGCCTCGCGGTGGCGGTGTCGTATCTGCGCTGCTGCGCGCATCGGACCCGGCGGCGGAGCGCCGGCGATCCAGTTCACGCTCGAGGCCGTCAGTTCGCCCCGACCGAGTTCGTGCTTTCCGCCGACCACCACGCTGTTGTCGGCTGGATCGATCTTGACCACGTACAGCGGGACGCCGGTCGAGAGTCCCAGCCCCTTGCGCTGGCCGATCGTGAACTGGTGGATGCCAGCGTGCCGGCCGAGCGTCTTGCCTGACGAGTCGGTGATGGTCCCCGCGGGAATGTTGGCGAGTTGTCGCGCCACGAATCCCGCCGTGTCACCATCCGGCACGAAGCAGATTTCCTGGCTGTCCGGCTTGGCCGCGACCGCCAGCCCGCGGCGCGCGGCGATCGCGCGCACCTCGGGCTTGGTCAATTCGCCCAACGGAAACGCCGCCCGGGACAACTGCTCCTGCGTCAGCGAAAACAGAAAATACGACTGGTCCTTGTCGCGGTCCAGGCCGCGGCGCAGCCGGTACCGACCTGTGGCGTCGTCGCGATCGATACGGGCGTAATGTCCGGTGGCGACGATGTCCGCGTTGAGCGCGGCGGCGCGTTCCACCAACGTGGCGAATTTCAGCGCGGAGTTGCAGTGCACGCAGGGAATCGGCGTGCGGCCCGCGGCGTACTCGCGCACGAAGTTGTCGACGACCGTGCGCCGGAACTCGTCTTCGAAGTTGACGATGTAGTGCGGAAAACCGAGTTGATTGGCGACGCGTCGCGCATCCTGCAGATCACCGAGGCTGCAGCAGGATCCCCAGGCCTCCGGCGCGTCGCGCTGGTCGTACAGCTGCATCGAAAAGCCCACGAGGTCGTGACCGGCCTCCGCGAGCAGCACTGCGGCGACCGATGAGTCGACGCCGCCGGACATGGCGACCACCACGCGCATGACTAGCGGACCACCGCCGCGGAGCGAGCCAGACGCCGCAACTTGTCAACGAGGCCGGGCAGGACCGCGATGACGGCATCAATCTCGTCACGCGTCGTGCCATGGCCGAGACTGAATCGCAGCGAGTTACGTGTGCGGGCCTGCGGCAGCCCCATGGCGCGCAACACATGCGACGGTTCCAGCGTGCCCGACGAGCACGCGGCGCCGGTTGACACGGCGATGCCCTCCAGGTCGAGCGCGATCAACAGCGACTCCGCTTCGATGCCGTCAAAGCTGATGTTCGACGTGTTCGGGATGCGCGCGAGGGCGTCGCCGTTGACGACGGCACCGTCGATGCGCGCGAGCAGCGACTGCTCGAGGTGATCGCGGAGCGTCGCGATCTTGCCGGCACCGGCGGCGAGCCATTCGGCGGCGACGCCGGCCGCCGCGCCGAGACCGGCTACGCCCGGGACGTTTTCGGTTCCCGCGCGACGATTGCGTTCATGACGGCCGCCGGTCATGGTGGGCGAGAGCCGGACGCCGCGCCGCACCCACAGGGCGCCCGCGCCTTTGGGCCCGTTGAACTTGTGCGCGGACAGCGACAGCAGGTCCACGCCGGCGGCGCTCCACTCCCGCATCGAGATCGGCAGTTTGCCGGCGGACTGCACGGCGTCGGTATGGAACCAGGCCCCGGCCTCGCGCGCGCGCGTGGCGATGGCGGCGATGGGCTGCACGGTGCCGACTTCGTTATTGACGTGCATGATCGACACCAGCGCTGTGTCGTGAGTGATCGCCGCTGCGACCGCGTCGGGCTCGATCACGCCGCTGGCGCCGACCGGCACAACCGTTACGGGCCAGCCCTGCCGCTCGAGCGCCCTCGCGGTATTCAACACGGCTTCATGCTCGATGGCGGACGTGACCAGACGACGCCGGCCCTGGCTCGCTCTGGCTTCAAGTGCCCCGCGAACGGCCATGTTGTCCGCTTCTGTGCCGCCGCTCGTGAAGACGAGGTCCCCCGGGTCCGCGTCGATCAGCGCCGCGAGCGCGGACCGGGCCTCGTCGATGACGGCCTTCGCCCGCTGGCCGTAGTAATGAACACTCGACGGATTGCCGACATCTTCTGTAAGGGCGCTCATCACGGCATCGCGCACGCGCGGGTGCACGGGGGTGGTGGCGTTGTGGTCGAGGTAGATGCGCATGGGCGTGGCCGGGAGAATCTCCAGTATACTGGCGGTTCGCCTGGGTCGGCGGCCGTTGGAGAAGCAGAATTATGTGGAAGCGCGATGAAGCGGTGAAGCCGGGTGTCCCAACGGACGGCCCCCGCGTTGAAACACCACGGAGCTCAGGGAGTGACATGGTGAACACTGGCAGTGTCGGAACGATCGGAAAAAGCGTCGTCATCAAGGGTGAGCTGAGCGCGAGCGAGGATCTGACGATCGAAGGTCAGGTCGAGGGCAAGGTCGAGCTCAAGCAGAACATTCTGACGATTGGAGCCAACGGCCGGATCAAGGCGTCGGTGTTCGCGAAGGCCGTGATCGTGCAGGGTGAAGTGCACGGCAATATCACCGCCACCGAGAAGGTGGACATTCGCGACGCGGGCTCCGTGGACGGCGATCTCGCGGCCCCCCGCGTGGCCATCGCGGACGGCGCGCATTTCCGCGGCAGCATTGACATGCAGGCGGGCGCCGGCAAGCCGGCCGACTCGAAGGCATCGGGCGATGCCGCCAGACCGGTGGTGGCCGAGTCCGCCAAGCCGGGCGCGTCTACGGCCGCGCCGGCGACGGGCATGGCGTCGGCTCCGGCCGCCGCGGTTCCGAGCCACACCCCTTCGCGTTAGCCCATCGTGCTCAAGTGGGGCAGCCGCCGCGCGGATCTGCCGCAGGCGGCGCCACCGGCGCCGCCTGCTCCGGCCGACGCGATCGTCACATCCAAGGTCTTCCCGCACTTTCTGGCGGCAGTCGCGCACCAGGCGGCACCGACCTTGCTCGACCTCGGGCCGGTCGTTGGATCCAACGTGTCGTTCTTCGGCGAGCGCCTCGCGTGCAAACTGCACGTTGAAGACCTGTATTCCGACGTTGAAGCACACGCGCGCCGCGGCGAGCGCGCGGCGCTCGCGGGGTTCTTTGCCACGCGCCTGCGCCAGGCCCCCGATTCGATCGACGGCATCCTCTGCTGGGACCTGTTCGATTTTCTGGACCGGCAGGCCGGGCTGGTCCTGGCGGCCCGGCTGGCGGGGATGCTGCGCAAGGGCGGCGCCCTCTACGGCAGTTTCGGCACGACCGCGGTGGAGCTCAAGCAGTACACGAAGACCGTGGTGGTTGCCGCGGAGTCGCTGCGACACCGGATGTCGCCGGCCACGCCCGTCATGCGCACGGTGCTGCTGACTCGTGACATCATCAAGATGTTCGACGGCCTGATCGTGGCCGAATCGGTGCTGCTGAAGAGCAGCACCCGCGAGACCTTGTTCCGACGGCCCTGATATAGCGACATGACCAAGCCAACGATTGCCTTGCTCACGGACTTCGGCACGCGCGACCATTACGCGGGTGTCCTGAAGGGCGTGGTGTTGAGCATCTGCCCCGAGGCCACGATCGTCGACCTGTCTCACGATCTTCCGGCGCACGATATTCCGTTCGCCGCGCTCGAACTGGCGGCAACCTACAAATACTTTCCGGCGGGCACCATCTTTCTGGTCGTGGTCGATCCGGGTGTCGGCACCGCGCGGCGCGGCCTGGCCGCCGAGGCCGGCGACTGGAAGTTCGTCGCGCCCGACAACGGCGTGCTCACGGAGGTGTTCCACGAGGTGGCGCCGAAGCGCGTGGTCGAACTCACCGAGCGGAAGTACGCCCGTCCCACCGTCAGCCGCACGTTCGAGGGCCGCGACCGGTTCGCGCCTGCGGCGGCCTGGCTGGCGAAGGGCATCCAACTGCCGGCGCTTGGCCGGCCGGTCAGCGATTATCAGGTGCTGGCCCTGTCCCGGCCCAGGGTCGAGAACGGCGTGCTCCAGGCCGAGGTGGTGCGGATCGATCGCTTCGGCAACGTGGTGACGAACCTGGACCGCAAGACCTGCGAAAAATTTTCGAATGGCGCCGTGCAGGTCTCCGTGGGCGGGCGCACGATCGCGCGGATCGTGTCCACGTACTCGGAAATCGCCACCGGCGAGCTGGGGGCGTTGTTTGGCAGCACCGATCATCTGGAATTCGCGGCGCATGCCGCGAGCGCGGCAGAAGTCCTTGGCGTGCATGTGGGCGATGGAGTAGTGGTGAAGCGTGGATAACGACCTTTCGCTCGATTTCCTTCGCGTCGTCGAACAGGCGGCGATTGCCTGCGCCCATACGATGGGCCAGGGGGACCGGCATGGCTCGGACCGCGTGGCGGTCGAGGCGATGCGTCGCGTGATGGACGATCTGCCGATGGACGGCACGATCGTCATCGGCGAGGGCGAGCGCGACGAAGCGCCGATGCTGTACATCGGCGAAAAGGTCGGCGCGGCGACCAAGGGCGTCGGAAACCTGCCTGAAGTCGACATCGCCGTGGATCCACTCGAAGGCACCAATCTGTGCGCGACGGGCGCGGCCAACGCGATCGCCGTGCTGGCGGCCGCGTCGAAGGGCGGGCTGCTGCACGCGCCGGATCTGTACATGGAGAAGCTGGTCGTCGGCCCCAGGGCCAAACACGCGGTGAGCCTGGACCGGCCGGTGAAAGACAACTTGAAGTCGATCGCCAAGGCGCTCGAGCGCCGCGTCGAGGATCTGGTGATCATGGTCCTCGACCGCGACCGTCACGCGAAGCTGATTGCGGACATCCGCGCGGCCGGCGCGCGCATCCGCCTGATCGGCGACGGCGATCTCTCGGCCGGCATCTCGGCCGCCGTCGATGGATCCAGCGTGCACGCGGTCATGGGCACGGGCGGCGCGCCGGAAGGCGTGCTGACGGCGGCCGCGATGCGGTGCCTCGGCGGCGAGATCTTCGCGCGCCTCGTGGTCTCGAAGCCCGAGCACGAGGAGCGCTGCCGCGCGATGGGCATCACGGACTTCCGCCGCATCTACTCGTCGCACGATCTCGCGTCGGGCGAGTCGATCATCTTCGCGGCAACGGGCGTGACCGACGGGACGATGCTGAAGGGCGTCCGCTTCTTCGGGCACGGCGTGCGCACCAGTTCCATCGTCATGCAGAATCAACCGCGGCAGATTCGCTTCGTCGACACGATCCACGTGACGCGAACCGATGACGATGTCCGCATCCGGTTCTAGTCCGAACTGGCGGCGCAACCAGGCGGCGGTCACCGTCGCCACGTTCATCGGCTTCACGGGCTTCACGCTCGTGATGCCGTTCCTTCCGCTCTATCTGCAACAGCTCGGCGAGCACGATACCGCCGCGATCGCGATCTGGTCGGGGCTGAGCCTCGGTGTCACACCGCTCGTCACGGCGTTCATGACGCCCGTGTGGGCGCGGCTGGCCGATCGTCTGGGCCGGAAAGCGATGGTGGGGCGCTCGCTCTTCAGTTTCGTCGTCATCATGACGCTGATGGCCTGGGTCACTCATCCGTGGCAGGTGTTTGCCCTGCGCTGCATCCAGGGCGTGTTCGCCGGATACGGGCCGCTGGCGATGGTGCTGGCCGCCGAATCCGCGCCGGCCGACGAGATGGCCACGGCGATTGGCTGGGTGCAGACGGCGCAGCGCCTCGGCCCCGCGCTCGGCCCGGTCATCGGCGGCGTGCTCGCGGCCACGGTGGGCCTGCGCGGCGCATTTTATGTGTCGGCTCTGTTCTACCTGGGCGCGTTCATCTTTGTGATTGTGGGATTTCACGAGCCGCCGCGC
This sequence comes from Acidobacteriota bacterium, assembly GCA_021824055.1. Classification (GTDB taxonomy): domain Bacteria; phylum Acidobacteriota; class Vicinamibacteria; order Vicinamibacterales; family SCN-69-37; genus SCUN01. The sequence continues at coordinate 13,652 of JAKALV010000022.1, read as the reverse complement.
GCCGAACGGCCTGAGGCGAACGCCGCGCCGGCCGCGCCGCTGACCTGGAGCCATTTTCGCGCGCTGCCGTACTTCATGACCGGCATGATCGCGGTGTTCGCCCTCCAGCTCGTCGATCGCAGTTTCGGGCCGGTGCTTCCGTTGTACTTGGGCGAGGTCGGCGTGATGGACGAAAGCGTACCGTTCCTGACCGGCGTGATCTTCACGCTGGCCGCCGCAGCCGCGGCGTTCGGCAATCAGATCACCGGGTGGTCGCTGGGCAAATTGCTGGCGCGGCAACTGCTGCCGGCATGCGCGGCCGTCGCCGGCATCGGCGCGATCGTCTTTGGGATGGGACCGAGCGTGGTCGTGATGTGCATCGCGGCGATCCCGTTCGGCGTGGCGATGGGTGTGGCGACGACGGCGGTGTATACGAATGTGGGGCATCGGGTGGAGACCGCGGAAAAGGCGCTGGCGTTCAGTTACTTGCAGACGTCGTACCTGATCGGGCTGGCCGTCAGTCCGGTGATCGCGGGGTTCATCGGCGCGTGGAGCATGCGTGCCGTGTTCTTTGTGGACGCTGCGGGCCTGGCGGGACTGGCGTGGTTCGTGCATCATCGGATGACGAGCCCGGAGACGCGGTGATGCCTGCCGAAATCGTGCGACTCACCGGCGGCGCGTCCGATGTGGCGGCAATCGCCCGCGCGGCGGCCATCATTCGCGACGGCGGCCTTGTCGCGTTTCCCACCGAAACCGTGTACGGCCTGGGCGCCAACGCGCTCAATGACGCCGCGGTGGCCAAGATCTTCGACGCGAAGGGCCGGCCGGCGGGCGATCCGCTCATCGTGCATCTGTCCAGCGCCGATGCGGTCATCACCGTGGCCGCGTCCGTGCCGGAGATCGCATGGACATTGATGCGGAGGTTCTGGCCCGGACCGCTGACGCTGATCCTCGAGCGGGGACGCGTGGTGCCGCTACGCGTCACGGGCGGCGGGGCGTCGGTGGCGCTGCGCGTGCCGGCGCATCCGGTCGCGGCCGCGCTCCTGCGCGCCGCCCGGGTGCCGATCGCCGCGCCAAGCGCGAATCGTTTTTCGCGGCCGAGCCCGACGACCGCCGATGATGTCGCGGAAGACCTCGGGGACCGCATCGACATGATCCTGGATGGCGGGCCGTCGACGCATGGCGTCGAGTCGACTGTCGTGGATCTGACGGGCCCCGAACCCGCCGTGCTGCGGCCCGGTGCGATCACGCTCGAGGCCTTGCGCGCGGTGCTGCCCCGCATCAAGCTGCGAATCGCGGTCGTCAGGGAAACTCCCGCGCCCGCGGCCGCGCCGCCGGAACCCGTCGCGCCGCCGGAACCGGCCGCGCCGACGGAACCGGTCGCGCCGCCGGAATCCGTCGCGCCGCCGGAGCCGGTTGCGTCTGTTCCCGCCGTGCCTGACACACCGCGGGAGATCTCCACGCCACCGCTCGTGTCGCCCGGCACGCTGCTGAAGCACTACTCGCCGCGGGCGGAGGTTCGCCTGTGGACCGGGGCCGCCGACCGTCTTGTGGCGGCGATGCGCAAGGACATCGAGGCGCAGCTGGCGGCCGGCCGTCGTGTGGGCGTGTTGCTGTTCGACGAGGACCGCCCGGCGATTGAAGGGTTGGCGGTCCTGCTGATGCACCTCGGCTCGCGCGCGAATCTTGCTGACGCCGCCGCGAGCCTGTTCGCGGCCATGCGCGCGCTCGATCGATCGGGCGTGAATGTGATCGTCGCGAGCGATCCCGGCCGTGACGGCCTGGGCCTGGCGATCTGGGACCGGCTCTTCCGAGCCGCCGAAGGCCGCGTGCTAGAGTCGAAATAATGACCCCGCGATCACTGGCGCCGGCTCCCGAACGCGCGGCTCTCGTCAGCCTGACCACGGGGTCTTCGAATCGCGTTGATCCGGAACTTCTGCTCGAGGAACTCACCGGTCTCGCGTCGGCGGCCGGCGCCGCGGTGGTGCTGCGCGCCGTGCAGGAGCGCCCGACGCCGGATCCCGCCACGCTGATCGGCAGAGGCAAGGCCGAGCAACTGGCGAAGGCGTGCGACGAAGCGGGCGCCGGCGTGGTGATCGTCGACAACGATCTGAGCCCGGCGCAGGGCCGTAATCTCGAGAAGATCCTCGGCCGGCGCGTGATCGACCGGACACAGCTGATCCTCGACATCTTTGCGCGCCGCGCGCGGACGCGCGAAGGCAAGCTGCAGGTGGAGCTGGCGCAGCTGCAGTACCTCATGCCGCGGCTCGTGGGATCGAGCGAGGCGCTCTCGCGTCTGGGCGGCGGCATCGGCACACGCGGTCCCGGTGAGACGAAACTCGAAACCGACCGGCGGCGCATCCGCCATCGCATCGCGAAGCTGAAGCGGGAGATCGCGGAGGTGCAGGCGCGCCGCGGTCACTTGCGTGCCCGCCGCGCGCGCCGTGACGTGCCGACGGTCGCGCTGGTCGGCTATACGAATGCGGGCAAGACGACCTTGTTCAACGCGCTCACGGGCGGCGACGCCGTGATGTCCGACGCGCTGTTCGTCACGCTCGACCCGCTCGTGCGCAAGGTGAAGCTGCCCGACAAGCGCCAGATCCTGTTGTCGGATACGGTCGGGTTCATCGATCGGCTGCCGCATCAGCTCGTGGCGGCGTTTCAGGCTACGCTCGAAGAAGTGGCCAGCGCGAACCTGCTGCTGCATCTGGCCGACGCGTCCGCCCAGGACCGGGAGCGACGCGATGCGGCCGTTCGCTCCGTGCTCGCGGAGGTCGGCGCGGGCGAAGTTCCGACGCTGGTGGTGTTCAACAAGTGCGACCTGTTGTCGCCCGATGAACTCCACCGGCTGAAGACGATGTACCCGGCCGCCGTGTTCGTGTCCGCGCTGAACGGGATGGGGCAGGGCGACCTGCTGGAAATCATCGCGTCACGCCTGGCGATGGACACCACGGTTGTGCGGCTGACCTTCGATCCGGATTCCGCGGAGCATCGGAAGGCCATCGCCGATCTGTACCGGCAGGCCCACGTGTTGACCCACGTTGCGATCGAGGATCGCGTCATGATCGATGCGGACGTCCCACGGCGCCTGCTCGAGCGGCTGGCGCGCGTTGTTCGCGTGCAGGTGCCGACATGACCGGTCGGTTCCGCGCGTGCGCGGTGGGAATCTTGCTGGCGGGCCTTGCGGCCGCCGGCACGTCATGCGCGCCCCGCACCCCGCCGGTGGCGCCGGGCGCGGCGGCGTGGCGGCAGCCGGACGTGCCGGCCGACCTCGCATCCCGCGCGGCCGACATGGCGGCGTACGAACACGCCTGGACCCGCATCCGCAACGGCGACGCTGGAGGCGGGGAGCGTGAGCTCACCGCGCTGCTGAAGAAATCGCCCGCGTTCTATCCCGCGGCGACCAGCCTGGGCGAGTTCCGCCTGCAGCGCCAGCAGTATCGCGAGGCCGCCGCGCTGTTCGCTGAAGCGCTCGCCGTGAACGCGACGTACCGACCGGCCATGGCCGGACTGGCTGATGCGCGGCTCGGCGCGCGCGACGATGCCGGCGCGGTGACCGCGCTGCAGGCGCTGCTCGATGCTGATCCGGCGCAAACTGACGTGCGGGCCAGACTGGATGTCGTCCGGATGCGCGTGTCGCAGGCCGAACTGGCGCACGCGGAGAAGGCGCGCGCGGCCGGCCAGCTCGACGCGGCAGAGGCGGCCCTGCGACGGGCCCTGGAAGCGACGCCGGAGAATGTGGCGGTGTTGCGCTCGCTTGCCGTCGTCTATCTGGCGCGAGGCGCACTCGAGGATGCGGAAGCGCGAGCGAGACAAGCGGCGGCGCTTGATCCCGAGGATGCCGCGGCGATGGCCGTGCTGGGCGATGTCCTCGACGCGCAGGGTCGCGATCGCGAGGCCGCCGCGGCCTACGCGCGCGCCGTGGCGATCGATCCGCGCCCGGAGTGGGTGGAGCGGCGGGAGAGCCTGCGGGCACGCGCGGAGGCCTCGGCCCTGCCGGACAACTACCGCGCGATCGCCGGAGCGGCCTCCGTCACGCGCGCGCAGGTGGCCGCGATTCTGGGTGTACGCCTCGCGGCGGTGCTGGATCACGCGCCGGCGCGCGTGCCCGGGATCGTAACCGACGTAGGCGGCGACTGGGCCGCCGCCTGGATCATGCCGGTGGTGCGTGCCGGTTGGATCGCGGCGCGGCCGAATCACACGTTTGCGCCGGGAGCGCCGGTCCGCCGCGCCGATCTGGCGCGCATCGTGGCGGCGGTGCTGCCGGACGCCGCCGCCGGCCGCGCGCGTGACCTCGCGCGGTGGCGCGCGGAGCGCCCGGTGTTCGCAGACGTGCCGCGCGATCATGAGGTTTATGGCGATGCGGCGTTCGCGGTATCGGCGGGTATCATGACCGCGGAGGCCAATCGCTTCGTTCCGGCGGGCGTGGTGAGCGGCGCGGAGCTCATCGCGACGATTGCGCGGCTCGAGGCGCTGGCCCGGTAGCGATGTCGACGTTCCTGACGCCCGCCAATCAGCTGACCCTGCTGCGCCTCCTGCTGGTGCCGGTGTTTGTCATCTGCATGCTCTACAACATGCCGGGCTGGGCGTTGCTGGTCTTTGCCGCGGCCGGCGTGACGGATCTATTCGACGGGCTCGTCGCGCGGCTGTCCGGTCAGTCCACCGAGCTCGGCGCCTGGCTCGACCCCATGGCGGACAAGTTGCTGCTGCTGAGCATGTTCATCATGCTGACCATCCCCACGGCGGGGCAGGCCAACCGGCTGCCGATCTGGCTCACCGTGCTGGTCATCAGCCGCGATGTCGGAATCGTCATGACGGTGGCCGTCGTGAACCTGGCCGTCGGACCGCGGACATTCCGGCCGTCAATGTTCGGCAAGGCCGCCACGGCCATCTACGTGGTGACCGGGATCGTGACCCTGTACTTCAACTACCTGCGGGTCGCCTCGCCCGTGGTGCGCGGGTTCGTGTATCTGTGCCTCGCCATCACGCTGATCTCGGGTTTCGACTACGTCCGGCGCTCGACCCGGTCCTTGCCATAGCCAAACAGGGCGACTATCCTGCTCACCGTGGAGTGCCCATGCTCGAAGCCTTGAAGCGTCGCGGTGCCGCATCGCGGGAACCAGTTCCGGAACGTGATCTGCGCGAAGAGCGCGAGGCTCTGACCGCGCTGCTGCGCCACCTGGACGCCTCCGCGGCGCCGGTCCGCGCGCTGGCGGATGCCGTGGCGCAACTTGAAGCGCGCGTCGCGGCCGTCGAAACCCGGACGGCCGCCGCGCACGAGCAGCTGGCGGACGTGTCCACGGCGGCCGCGGCAGCCGCCGCGCTGTCCGGCACCGTGAAGGATCTGGCGGAGACCGTGCGTGAGGCCCGCCAGACGGCCGACCGGCTCACGTCGCCCGATGGCGAGCTGCATCAGCAGCGGCAGGTCGTCCAGCAACTCGTGGCCCAATCGCTGCAGAGCCGCGCCACGCTGGACACGCTGGCCGCCGAGCAGGCGCGGCTCGACGCGCTCCGTGCGGATCTCGGCCGGGCCACACAGCAGCTGCAGGAGTCGCGGGTTTTGGTGACCGAGACCACCGCGGAGATCGGCGCGGTGAAGACCGCGGCGAGCGAAGCGCGCGCCGCCCAGGCGCAGATGCGCGAGCTGGCGACCCGCACCGAGGAGGATGCGGCCCGCGCGGTCACGTTCGTGCACGACGTCGACCAGAAGCTGCAGGGATTCAGCAAGCTGCAGGATCTGGCGCGCACCGTGGAAGAGCGCACGATTGCGCTGAACTCGCTGGTCGAGCACGTCACGCAGAAGGCGAAAGTGCTCGAGCATCAGAAGAGCGCGGTCGAGCAGGCCGTGTTGGAGTCGCACCGGCTGACCGAGCTTGTCAGCGCGATGGAAGGGCAGGTCGCCAAGCTCGATGCGGCCAGCCGCCGGGGCGTCAACGTCGAGGAGATGGTCGAGCGCGTTGAGCAGACGCTCCGTCAGTCCAGCCTGCAACTGCAGGCGGCCGAGCGGTCCCGCGATGCGCTGGCCGCGGACCTGAAGACGCTGGATCGGGAACGCGCGGGGCTGGTCGACTTCGTGCGCAGCCACGAGGATCGCGTGGCGGCGGGGCGCCGCGAACTCGACGCCCATCAGACGCGCGTGACGGCCTTGCAGCAGTCGGTCGCCGATCTGGAGCGCGCGCATCAGCTGCTGGCCGCGCGTGGGCCCGAAGTCGACGGCATGCGCGAGCGCATCGACGCGCTGGCCGTGCAGCTGGCCGGATTCGACAGCCGGGCGGCGACGTTCGGGGAGAAGATGGCGTCGCTCGAGGAGATTCACGAGCATCTGGTCAGCGTGGACGAGATGTCGCGCCGCGCCACGTGGCAGATGGAAAGCCTCAAGGGCGCGCGCCAGGATCTCGAAGCGTTGCGGGCGGATATCGAGCAGTTTTATCGCGAGCAGACCGAGGCGTCGCAGCTCCGCGACAAGCTGGCGGCGGAGCGGGCCGCGCTCGAGTCGTTCCTGGACCGGATGAGCGCGTTCGCGGTGCAGGTGCCGGAGCTCGACGAGCGCATGAACGCCATCAAGAAGAAGCTGTCGATCGTCGACGAAGGCACGGCCAAGGCCGCCAACCTCGTGGCGATCGCCGACGACCTCGACCGGCAGATGGCGCGGCTGGCCGGCCATCAGGCGTTTGTCGAGCGCATCGAGAGCCGTCTGAACGCGCTCAACGTGCTGACCGCCGACGTCGACAAAAAGCTCGACGACCAGACACGCCGCCGGGGTGAGGTCGAGACCCTCCGCAATCTGTGCGATTCGGTGAGCCTCGAGGTGACCGACATCCGTCAGAAGCTCGACGGCATCGGTCAGACGCAATCCAAGCTGCTGCCGATCACCGGCCAGATCGCGTCGCTCAAGGCGGACGTCGAGCGCGCACACACCCGGCTGGCGGCGGCGCTCCAGGATCAGGCGACCCTGACGAGCCAGGAACGCCGCATCAGCGAGATGCTGCAATCCGTGCGTGCGCTCGGCAGCGAGACGTCGGAGCAGTTGACGCAGGCACAGGGGCTGTCGGCATCACTCGAACGCTCCGAGGCGCTCAAGGGCACCCTCGTCAAGGAACTGGCGCTGGTGCAGGGCCGCCAGAAGGAAGTGGCCGGCCAGCTCGAGACCGCCGACGCGCAGATGAAGGCGCTCGAAGCCACCGTGCGCAACCTCGAGCAGCGGCACGATCAGCTCGCCTTCTCCGAGAAGAAGATTTCCACGTTCGAGGCCAAGGTGGCCGAGCTCAAGGGCGTCACCGAGACGATCGAGCGGCGCATTCAGGATGTCGTTGCGCGTGACGAAACGGTGCAGAGCATCCGCCGCGAGGTGGAAGGCGTGCATGATGTGAGCGCGCGAAGCAAGGCCGACCTGAACCACCTCGACGCGCATCGCAGCGATATTGTCGCGCTGCGCAGCCGCGTGGACGAGCTGCTGGCCACCGCCCAGGCCACCGAGCAGCGCATCGCCAGCATCAACGCGCAGCGGCGCATGGTCGACGAGGTGCAGCTGAAGGTGGCCGTGACCTCCAACATGCTCGAGGATGTGCGGGCGCACCTGGAGACGGTGGGCGAGCACAAGGCCGTGCTCGACTACGCCTTGGAGCAGGTGGCGCGCCTGGACACGATGAGCCGCGAAGCGCAGGTGACGTTACGGTCCCTGCAGGCCGAACGCGAGCTGGCGGAGCGGATCGAGCACAGCATTCAGAGCCTCAGAGCACGAACGGCCACGCCGGAACAGAAGCGGATGGCGTAGAGTCAGATCTTTGTTCTGAAGTACTCGATCGTGGAGGTCAGCCCCTCTTCGAGGGACACCTTCGGTTCCCAGCCGAGGAGGGTGCGCGCGCGGGTGATGTCGGGGCGCCGCACTCTGGGATCGTCGGTCGGCAGCGGGCGGTGCACGATCCGGCTCCGCGAGCCCGTCATGCGGATGATCGTCTTCGCCATGTCCTCGATCGACATCTCCTGCGGATTGCCGATGTTGACCGGGTCGTTCTCCTTGGACATCGCGAGCTTGAGAATGCCGTCGACCAGATCCGTGACGAAGCAGAAGCTGCGCGTCTGGGCGCCGCTGCCGAAAATCGTGACGTCTTCGTGGCGCAGCGCCTGCGAGATGAACGCCGGCACCGCCCGGCCATCGTTGATGCGCATGCGCGGACCGTAGGTATTGAAGATGCGGACGATCTTCGTGTCGAGGCCGTGATACCGGTGATAGGCCATCGTGATGGCTTCGGCGAAACGCTTGGCTTCGTCGTACACGCCGCGCGGGCCGACCGGATTGACGTTGCCCCAGTACGTTTCCTTCTGCGGGTGTTCGAGCGGATCCCCGTAGACCTCCGAGGTCGACGCGATCACGAACTTGGCGTGCTTCGCCTTGGCGAGGCCGAGCGCGTTGTGCGTGCCGAGCGCGCCCACTTTCAACGTGGGGATCGGCAGCTCGAGGTAGTCGATCGGGCTGGCCGGGCTGGCCCAGTGCAGCACCAGATCGACGTGGCCGCCCACGTTGATGTAGTTGGTGACGTCGTACTTGATGAACTCGAAGTCGCGGCCCGTCAGATGCGCGATGTTCGCCAGGTCGCCGGTGCACAGGTTGTCGATGCCGACCACCGAGTGCCCCTGGTTGAGCAGCGTCTCCGACAGATGCGACCCGATGAAGCCGGCGGCGCCGGTGATGACCACTCTCACGAGTGCGTGACTCCGCGCATGAGGGTCAGCCACATGATCTTGAAGTCCAGCGACAGCGACCAGTTCTCGATGTAGTAGAGATCGAACTCGATGCGTTTCTCGAGCGACGTGTTGCCGCGCCAGCCGTTGACCTGCGCCCAGCCCGTAATGCCGGCCTTCACTTTGTGGCGCAGCATGTACTGCGGGATGCGGTGCTTGAACTGCTCGACGAAGAACGGCCGCTCCGGCCGCGGGCCGACGATCGACATGTCGCCCTTCAGGACGTTCCAGAACTGGGGCAGTTCGTCCACGTCCGTGCGCCGGAGCCAGCGGCCGATGCGCGTGGCCCGCGGATCATCCTCGCGCGCCCAGATCGGACCGGTCACGTCCTCCGCGTCGATCGGCATCGACCGGAACTTGTAGACCTTGAACGACTGGCCATCGAGGCTCATCCGCTCCTGCGAATAGAACACGGGGCCCGGCGAACTGCGCTTGATCAGCAGCGCGATCAGCAGCGTGAGCGGCGCGGTCAGGACGATCACGGTCAATGACAGCGCGATGTCGGTGAGCCGCTTGATCACGCTGTTCATGCCGCGCAGCGGCACATCGTGAATGCTGATGATCGGCAGCCCGTCGAGATCCTCGAGCCGCGCGCGCAGCGCGATGAACTGCAACAGGTCGGGGACGACGTGCACGTCAATGCATTCGCGGCTGGCGTACTCGACCACGCCCAGCATCTTGATGTGCTCGTCGATCGGCAGCGCCACGTAGATCTCGTCGACATGCTCGTCGCCGCAGACCGCGGCCGTGTCCGACAACTGGCCCAGCAGCGGCAGGCCGCGGTACCCGATGCCGTCGCCGGCGGCGGCGTTGTCGTCGATGAATCCCACGATGGTGAAACCCAGCTCGCGATGTTCCAGAAGCCGGTCGGCGACCGTGCGGCCCAGATCGCCGGAACCCACGATGAGGACGCGGCGCAGGCTCTTGCCCGCGCGCCAGCGCCGGCGCAAGTACCGCCGCGCGGCTTCGCGCGCGCTGAACGTGAGCGCGACGGTGAAGACCAGGAACAGCGCCCAGACCAGCTGCGACACTTCGAAGTAGCCCTGGGCCTTCAGCGCGTCGCCGACGTAATACGTCTGCACGTACAACGTGCCGGCCACGCCGCCGAGCACCGCCACGATGCTGCCGACCAGCACGGCGAAGAAGTCGTCCACGCGCGTGCGGCCGCGGCGCAGCCGATACAGGCCCTGCAGATGAAACGCCGCGGGGATCAGCAGGCCGACAAACGGCAGGAGCGACAGGTACTGCCTGAAGGGCGGATGTCCCTTCGTGAGCGGCACCAGCGACGTGAGCACCGTGTCGAACCGGACCCAGTACGCCAGCGCGAAGGCCAGCATGCCGGACATCACGTCGGCGGCGATGTGCAACGCCACCAGCAATCGGTTGTAACGCTTCAACACGAGGCGGACCGGCCTTCCAGCGTGCGGGCGACGAGCGCGGCGAAACCGGCTTCGAACGCTGCCGGCGCGAAGCGCAATGCGCGCTGGCGCCGGCCGGCGGCGCCGGCCGGAAGACGGGAAATCTGCTGCAGCGCCGCGGCAAACGCCGGAGCGGAGAGTTCTGACACGAGGAGGCCGGTCACGCCGTCATCAACCGTCTCGGTGGCGCCGCCGCGCGCCAGCGCAACGACCGGACACCCGCAGGCGAGGGCTTCGACCGGGGCGATGCCGAAATCCTCTTCGCCCGGCAGGATCAGCGCGCCGGCGCGCCGGTAGAGATCGCGAAGCGTCTCTAGGTCGACATGACCGAGGAACGTGACGGACGGGCCCGCCATCGCTCGCAACCGCTTGTCGTCCGGGCCGGTGCCGACAATCGTCAGCGGCCAGCCGGCCTGAGCCGCCGCCTCGATGGCGATGTCGATTCGCTTGTACGGGACGAGAGCGGACACAACCAGCGCAAAGCCGCGGTCTGCAGCGTGATCGCCTCGCGCACCCTCGTCCGGGCCGGGCGTGAAGAAGTCTGTGTCGACCGGAGGATAGAGCACGGCTGCGTCACGATTATAGTACCGGGCGATGCGCCCGGCAACGTGACGGGAGTTGGCGGCAAACGCGGTGACACGCGGCGCCGTGGCGGCGTCCCACCGAGCCAGCCACGCCAACACGGGCCGGAGCGCGGCGCTCGCGAGCCGGCCGACGCGCGCCGGACCGAAGTACGCCGGAAATTGATCCCACGCGTATCGCATGGGCGAGTGGCAGTAACAGACATGCACCGCCCGGCCCGTCGGCACCACGGCCTTGGCCGCGCAGTGGCTCGTCGAAATCACGAGATCCACATCGTCGAGGTCGAACTGCTCGATCGCCGCGGGAAAGAGCGGCAGGTACTCGCGGTAGCGCGTCGCGGAAAACGGCAGGTGCTGGATCAGCGACGTGCGCACGCGGCGTCCGGCCAGCGCGCCCGTCAGCGCCTCGGGCGTGCTGACGAGCGTGAGGATGGGCGCATCAGGCACGAGGCGGCAGATCGCGTCGAGCACCTTCTCGCCGCCGCGCGAGCCGGTCAACCAGTCGTGGACGATGACCGTGCGGCGCCCCGCCCAGGGGCGCGCGGGATCAGCCACGTACCACGTCCATGTAGATCTCGTGCGTGCGCGTGACCGATGTCGTCCAGGAGAAGGCTTTGACGCGATCGTGACCGCGCCGGATCAGATCCGCGCGAAGCGCCGGATCGTTGAGGACGCGGTACATGGCGTCCGCAATGCCGCCGGCGTCCATCGGATCGATCAGCAGCGCGGCATCGTCGACCACCTCCGGCAGCGACGAGACATTCGACGTGATGACGGGCGTGCCGTTGGCCATCGCCTCGAGCGGCGGCAGGCCGAACCCTTCGTACAGCGACGGAAAGACGAACACCTGCGCCAGCTGGTAGAGCGCGGCGAGCGTGTCGGTGGAAACAAACCCGAGGAAGCGTACCTGTTGATGCAGCTGATGGCGGTGCACCAGCCGCCTCAGGTTCGAGTACTTCGAAATATCGTCGCCAATGATGAGCAGCTTCACCTGGTCCATGCCGCGCTGGCGCAGCTGGGCAAATGCCTCGATCAGGCGATCGACGTTCTTGTGCGGTTTGATGTTGCCGGCATACAGCACGAACGGCGCATCGAGCTGGAACCGGTCGCGCACGCGCGCCTTGTCCTCGTCGGATGGCGACGCCAGCCGCTCGTCGAAGCCGTTGTAGACCACCTCGATCTTGCCGGCCGGTGCGTGCAGGAGCTCGACGATGTCGCGCTTCGACGCCTCGGACACCGTGATCACGCGCGACGCCTTGCGCGCGGCGCTCGACAGAAACAGGTGCGCGTAGAAGTGCGCCACGCGGTTGGGCAGGTACTGCGGAAACCGCAGGTGGATGCAGTCGTGAATGGTGACCACGGTCTTGCCCGGGGTCAGCGGCGGCAGGATGTAGTGCGGCGCGTGGAAGACATCCGGCCGCAGGCGCCAGATATCCAGCGGGATGCTGAACTGCTCCCGCACGGAGTAGTTGCCCGAGCGGTCCGGCAACGCCAGGAAGTTGCCGCCGAGCGATCGTACGAAGTCCACATCGCCCGGATGGCAGATGAGGGTGTACTCGTGGTCGTGATCGAGGCGCGCCAGGCCGCGCACGAGATTGCTCACGTACGTGCCGATGCCGAAGTCGTGCAGCTTGCGGGTGTCGATGGCGACGCGCACGGGGCGATTGTACTTCGTGGGGTTCCCTTGTCAGGGCCTTCGCCGGAGCCGCTTCCAGAGACGAAGCCAGGGCACCCAGCGCGGGGCGTGTTTCCCGTAGAACTTGAGGTGGCTCTCGTCGTAGTGCGATGGCTGTCTCGGGACGGCGCCGCCGATTGAGCGGCCGCGCAGATGGGTGATCGTGGCGGCCGGTGCGAAGAGGATGCGCCCGCCGCCCTTGCGCAGGGCCGCGCAGAAGTCCACGTCCTCCTCGTACATGAAGTAGCGCTCGTCAAGCAGGCCGGCGGCGACGGCGGCATCTCGCCGCACGAGCAGGCACGCGCCGCTGACCCAGTCAACCGTCCGCTCCGTCGAGGTCAGCGCCTCGACGCGGGCGCGCGCGGACGGATCGCCGCGCCGGGCGGCCCGGACGAGGCGGCCCTGACGCCACTCGGCGAATGGCGTCAGCATCGGGCCCCACGACAACTCGGGATGACCCTCCGCATCGACCAGGCGCGGACCCGCGGCCGCGGCGCCTGCCGCGTCGAGGCGATCGCACAGCCGGTCGATCGCGCCGGCCGGAACCAGCGTGTCGCTATTAAGCAGAAGAACCATCGGGGACGCCGTCGCGCGAATGCCGGCGTTGTTCGCGGCCGCGAACCCGGCGTTGCGGCCCAGGGCGATGACCTGCACGGACGGGAAGTCGCGCCGCACGACGTCGGTGCTGCCGTCCGACGACGCGTTGTCGACCACGAGGATATGATGCGGCCGGGCGGGCGGCGCGGCCAGCAGTGAGCGCAGGCAGGCGGCCAGATCCTGCGCCGTGTTGTAGTTCACGATGATGATGTCGAGCGCCGTCGCCGTCATGAATGCTCCGCCGCGCGCTCGATGACCCCCATCACGGTCGCGGCGCTCGTGGCCCACGAAAGCCTGGCGAGCCGGCGCCGTCCGCGTTCCAAGAGGTCCTCGTGCACCCGGTCGTTCGTGAGCAGCGAGACGAGTGCCGAGGTCAGGGCCGCTCGGTCGTGCCCGACCGGGATCGCCCCGTCCGCATAGACCTCACGCGTGATGGGCGTGTCGCGCAGCACGACCGGCACGCCATGCGCGATGGCCTCCATCGGCGTCATCGCGAATCCTTCGTAATCAGAGAGAAACGCGAACACCCGCGCCCGGGCATAGAGCGTCTGCAGTTCATCGTCCGGCACGTAGCGGCGCCATTCCACATGATCGGCTACGCCCGCGGCGGCGGCGAGCTGATCGGGATCGATCGGCGGCGTGGAACGGCTCTCGCCGACC
>JAKALV010000264.1 GCA_021824055.1 Acidobacteriota bacterium | reverse complement strand
GGACAGTAACAAGAAACGAGGGTGGTGGTGGGGATCAGACGTCCCCCCGCCACCAGTACCACCCGATCGCCGCCAGCTCGCGCATGTCGATGAAGAATTCGAAGGAGCGCGATGCCAGCCGCAGAAACGGGTCGCCATACCGGTTGGCGGACGGCCGGTAGTTCGCGACGGTGGTCTTCAACGCAGCGGGCGTGTCGGGTACCTTCCGAGTGGCGGCGTAGCGGCTCACGATCCGGACGTTGGTGAAGCCGGCGCGATGAAACGTCATCAGCGCGCGCCGCGAGTGGAACGCGGACGTGACGACGAGCAGCGCGGTGTCCCGCCCGATGCGGCGTCCGTCCGGCAGGGCCAGGCCGACAAGCGCCCGCGCGTGTCCGGCCGTGTTTTCGGCCTGCGGCTCCAGGGCGATCGCGCCGCGCGGCACGCCCAGCCACGCGGCGCTGTTGGCGTACACCTCGGATTCGCTGGCGGTGTTTCCACCGCGGCCGCTGAAGACCACCACCGGCGCGAATCCATCGGCATACAGATGCGCGGCGGTGTCGATGCGTTCCCACGCGTTGGGCAGCGGCAGTTTCGTCGGCGTCGTGCCGCCGGCCAGGCAGACGATCGCCGCCGCGGGCACCGGGGTGGTCGAGACATCCAACCAGCGGTCCAGTCCCGTCGGCCACCCGCACGCCAGCCACACCACTCCGGCGAGCGTGACGATGCCGGCACCGATCACGGACTTGACCAGCCATTTCGCCACGAGGGCTATGGCTCGCTGCATGTCAGCGCCATCCTATCGCCGCGCGAACGCGCGAGCGCGCCGTTCAGCGCACGCGCACGCCAATGGTGAAGACGGCCGATCCCCACTGGCTGAACACAGCCGGCCGCGTGGCGATCTGGTCCTGCACCGCCGCGGCCTGGATCTGGAAGATCATCTGATCCTTGTTCAGGACCTGGGCGAAGACCGGCACGTCGCGCGGCGTGGACATCAGCCGCGCGCCGGCAATCAGCGCCACGTGCGGGCCCGCCGAGATCGCGGCTTCGAGGCCCGCGTTGTATCCCACGTGCCACGTGTCCACAAAGCGCAGCCGCGCCAGCGCTTCTTCATAGAACAACGTGGAGTGGCCGCCGAGATGAAACTCCATGTAGGACGCGGTGTCGAACTCGCCCTGCACGCGCGAGAACAGCACGCCGGCGCCCAGCGTGACGTCCGCATGCCGGCCGCCGAGCCTCCACAATCCGTTGGCGCCGATGCGCCACAGCGAGAAGTCGCCCTGCGTGTCGGGCCAGTCGGACGACCGATCGTACGTGAACGTGCGCTCGGTGTAGTCCGGGGGCTGGCGCGAGCGGTACGTGAGTTGGATGTGATTCGGCGTGTTGACGCCGGTGATCGCGTGCGATTCGCGGCTGACGAACAGCTGCGCGCCGGCGTGTCGCGCCGCGACGCGGACCATGACTTCGAGCTTACTCTTCCGCGCGCCATCCGTAACCCCGAGGCCCTCTTTCGTGCCGGGACCGTAATCGGAGAAAATAGGACCGTGGCAACCAATACACCGACAGCCGAGGAGCGCCGCTGGCTCGACGTGTGGAATGACAAGCGGAACCAGGTGGCCGCCGGCACGATGACCGCCGACGATGTGTGCGCCTGGGCGTGGAAGAACAGAGTGCTGAATGCGATCAGCGTGACCATTCAGCGGATCAAGCGGTCCGACCGCCCGGGCCGGGATCCGCGGCGGACCGACAACACCTGGGTGACGGTGGCCGCCGAGCTGGGCGAGAAGAAGGAAGACATCAGCCCGCTCGCCGTGCAGGCGCTCGACTACGTCGTGAAGCGGCTCCAGGAACGCGGCCACGTGTTCGATGTGGACTGGATGGTCACCTCGAGCGGCGTCATCGTCATCTCGATCAACGTCAAGGCGCTCCGCGCGTTTCAAAACCGCGGCCCGGCCTGAACGCGCGTGAACCTGCTGCTCTTCGAGCCGCGCGAGCTGTCGCCCGACGGCGACGCGACGGTGACCGGCGGCCGCGCCGCCCACCTCCGCGACGTGCTGAAGGTCGGGCCGGGCGCCCAGGTGCGCGTGGGCGTGCTCGACGGCGCCGCGGGCATCGGGGTCGTGACGTCGGTCGACGCGCGCGCGGTTGAACTTCGCTGCCAGTTCGACGCGATCGTGCCGCCGCGTCCGCTGGTGGATCTGCTGCTCGCGCTGCCGCGGCCGAAAGTGCTGCGGCGGCTCTGGGCGCAGCTCGCGGCGCTCGGGGTGGGGCGGGTGATCCTGACGAATGCCGAGCGAGTGGAGCGCGATTACTTCGACAGCCATGTGCTGCAGGAGGACGGCTACCGGCCGTTGCTGATCGAAGGTTTGCAGCAGGCGCGCGACACGCGGATGCCGGCGGTTTCCATTCACAAGCGGTTCAAGGTGCTGATCGAAGACGATCTCGACCGTCTCTGTCCCGCGGGCCGGCGCCTCGTGGCGCATCCGGGCGGCGACACGGCCATCGGCGCCGCGCTCAGCGGCGTGGTCGCGGGCGAGCGCGTGCTGTTGGCGATCGGTCCCGAAGGGGGCTGGAACGACTTCGAACTGCAGCTGCTCGACGCCCACGGCTTCCAGCGTGTGGGCATGGGCCCGCGGACGCTGGCCACGACGACCGCCTGCATCGCGTTGCTGACACTGGTTCATGACGCGATCCGCTCGGCAGAGCGATCAACCGTGAAGAACGTGGAGAACATGAAGTAAGGAGTGGAAAGCTTGCTTCACGCCTTCCACGTTGTTCACGGTGAATGGCTCTTGCCAGCCGACCGAGAGTAAGATCGCCCTGCTATGAAGAAGATGGTGTTCGCTCTCGTTGTCATCTTCGCGTTTCTCATCCCCAACGGCGTCAGGACCCAGGAAGCCAATCGGTGGGGCGAGCACGCGCGCAACGTCACCATTACCCGTGACGACTGGGGCATCGCGCACGTGCACGGCAAGACCGACGCCGACGCGGTGTTCGGCATGATCTACGCGCAGGCCGAAGACGACTTCAACCGCGTCGAGACGAACTTCATCAACTCGCAGGGGCGCCTCGCCGAAGCGGAAGGCGAGGGGGCGATCTGGCGCGATCTCAGGATGAAGCTGTTCATCGATCCCGAGGTGATGAAGAAGGACTACGCGTCGAGCCCGGCGTTTCTCAAGGCGCTGATGGACGCGTGGGCCGACGGCCTCAACTTCTATCTGGCGAAGCATCCGCAGGTGAAGCCGCGCGTGATCACGCACTTCGAGCCGTGGATGGCGCTGACGTTCAGCGAGGGCAGCATCGGCGGGGACATCGAAAAGGTCAACCTCACCACGCTGCAGAACTTCTATTCCAATTCGACCGGTTCGGGAGGTTCGGCAGGTTCGGAGGGTTCGTATGGTTCGCACCGGAACCCCACGAACCCCCCGAACCCCCCGAACCTTTCGCACTCCCTTGATTCCGAACCGCGGGGTTCCAATGGCATGGCGATCGCCCCGTCGAACACGGTGGACAAGCACGCGCTGCTGCTGATCAATCCGCATACGTCCTTCTTCTTTCGCTCGGAGCTGCAGATGACGAGCGACGAAGGCCTGAACGCGTACGGCGCGTCCACCTGGGGGCAGTTCTTCATCTATCAGGGGTTCAACGACCGCATCGGATGGATGCACACGTCGAGCGCGGCCGACGCCGTCGACGAGTACATCGAGACCGTGGTGAAGAAGGACGGCAAGTATTTCTACAAGCACGGGACCGGGGAGCGGCCGATGACCGCGTCCACGATCGTGGTGCCGTACCGCACGCCGGCCGGCATGGCGACGAAGACGTTCACCGTGTACCGCACAGAGCACGGGCCCGTCGTCCGAGCGGCGGGCGCGGACAAGTGGGTGAGCATCGCGCTGATGAACGAGCCGGTGAAGGCGTTGACGCAGTCGTACACGCGCACGAAGGCTCGCAACTACGCGGCGTTCAGGCAGATCATGGAGCTGCACACGAATTCGTCGAACAACACGATCTACGCGGATGCGGACGGGACGATCGCGTACTTTCACGGCAACTTCATTCCGCGGCGAGACCCGACGTTCGACTGGACGAAGCCCGTGGACGGCAGCGACCCGGCGACCGACTGGAAGGGCCTGCTCGGCCAGGATGAAACGCCGCATCTTCTGAATCCCGCGAGCGGCTGGCTCTACAACAGCAACGACTGGCCGTGGGCCGCCGCGGGCCCCAGCAGCCCGAAACGGGCGGACTATCCCGTGTATGTCGACAGCGGCGCCGAGTCGGCGCGCGGCCGGCACGCCGTGCGCGTGCTGCAGTCGAAGAAGGACTTCACGCTCGACGGCCTGGTTGCGGCCGCGTACGACAGTTACCTGCCGTGGTTCGAGGAGCCGATGCCGGCGCTGATCAAGGCGTGGGACGCCGCGCCAGCGACTGATCCGCTCAAGGTGAAGCTGGCGGATCAGATCGCGGTGCTGCGCGCGTGGGATCTCCGCTGGGCCGTCAACTCCGTGCCGACGTCGCTCGCGGTGTACTTCGGCGAGGACATCCAGCGCCGCGTCGGCGGCCAGGCGCGCGCGGCCGGCCTGTCGCAGGAGGCATTCATCGGAACGAAGGCGACCCCGGCGCAGTTGCTGCAGAGCCTCGCGGCCGCGTCGGACACGCTCACGGCGGACTTCGGCACCTGGAAGACGCCGTGGGGCGACATCAACCGCTTCCAGCGCCTCACCGACGACATCGTTCATCCGTTCACCGATGCCGGGCCGAGCATTCCGGTGGCGTTCACCTCCGCCACGTGGGGTTCGCTCGCGTCGTTCGGCGCGCGCAGCTACAACGCGTCG
>JAKALV010000021.1 GCA_021824055.1 Acidobacteriota bacterium | reverse complement strand
GGGATCAGGTCCGTCGACAATCCGCCAGGGCGGTGAGCCAGATCCAGCAGGGCGTGAGCCAGGAAGGCGAGCGCGCCGAGCCACAGGGCCGCGCGTGGCTCGCGAAAGAGCATGGCGCCGGCGGCGCCCACGAACAACAGCGCGAGGGCGATCTCCAACGCCGCGGTCGTGGCTCCGCCGCTGGCGATGGTGAACCCGATCGTCGAGGCGCCGGTGGCGGAGAGCAGCAGCGCGGCGACGTTGGCCGCGCGCAATTCTCCGACCAGGCGCGCGGGTGAGTCGGGCTCATGGCGCCGCAATCTGAGGACAAAGGTGGCGGCGGTCACTCCAGACAACGCGCAGGCGATGAGGAGGGTGCGGGCGGCGTCGGTCACGGTTTCCAATATACTTGGCCCCGCATGCGCGCGGTGGATGTGATTCGGCGAAAACGCGATGGCGGGATTCTGAGCCCGGAGGACATCCGCGCGTTCGTCGCCGGCGCCACGGACGGCTCCTGGGCCGATTACCAGTGCGCGGCCCTGCTGATGGCGATTGTTCTGCGGGGGATGACGCTTGACGAAGCGGCCAGCCTGACCGAGGCGATGGTCCAATCGGGCGTGCGCGTGGACCTCGGCTCCCGCGGCGACGGCACCGTGCCGGTCGACAAGCATTCCACCGGCGGCGTCGGGGACAAGACCTCGCTGGTTCTCGCGCCGTTGGCGGCCGCCTGCGGGGCCATCGTGCCGATGATGTCGGGCCGCGGTCTCGGTCATACCGGCGGCACGCTCGACAAGCTGGAGTCAATCCCGGGATTTCGCACGCGGCTGTCGCTGGACGAGATGCGGCGCGCGCTCGATCGCCGTCACTGCGCGATGATCGGGCAGACGTCGGAAATCGCGCCGGCCGACAAGCGCCTGTACTCGCTGCGCGACGTCACGGGCACGGTGGAAAGCATTCCGCTGATCTGCGCCTCGATTCTCAGCAAGAAGATCGCGGAAGGCATCGGCGCGCTGGTGATGGACGTCAAGGTGGGCCGCGGCGCGTTCATGAAGACCGACGCCGACGCGCGCGAACTGGCCACGTGGCTCGTCGGGATCGCTGAAAAGAACGGCGTCCGCACCGAAGCGCTCCTGACGTCGATGGATGCGCCGCTCGGCCGCGCGGTCGGCAACGCCTGCGAGGTGATCGAGTCGATCGAGACGCTGAAGGGTCGCGGGCCGAAGGACGTCGAGGATCTGTCGGTGCGGCTGGCGGCGCGCATGCTGGTCGTGGCGGGCATCGCGCCCGATGACGCGGACGCGGAAGGCCGCGTGCGCGCGGCCCTGGCGTCGGGCGCCGGCGTGGAAGCCTTTCGCGGCATTATCGAAGAGCAGGGCGGCGACCCCCGCGTCATGGACGACTACGCGTTGCTGCCGTCCGCATCGTCACGCGTGGATGTCGTGGCGAAGCGGAGCGGCTACCTGACTGCGCTCGATGCGGAACTGGTGGGACGGGGCGCCGTGGTGCTCGGCGCCGGACGCGAGCGCATCGACAGCGTCATTGATCCGGGCGTCGGCATCGAGATTCGCGTGGCGCCGGGTGGCGCGGTCGGCGCCGGCGAGCCGGTGCTGACCGTGTCGTATAACGACGGCGCCCGCCTGGATCAGGCCCGCGTGCTGCTCGAACACGCCATCCAGATTGCCGATGCGCCCCCGTCCCATGTGCCGGTCATTCGTGAAGTCATAGGAGAACGCCGTTGACGCTGCTCACCAGACTGCAACCGCTCGTCGGACTCGTGCTGATTCTCGCGACGGCGTATGCGCTGTCGACCAACCGAAAGGCCATCAAGGCGAAGACGGTGCTCTGGGGACTTGGTCTGCAGTTCCTGTTCGCTATCATCGTGCTCAAGACCGGCGCGGGCCAGACGGCGTTTCGGGTGATGGGCGACAAGATCCAGCAGTTGCTGGGGTTTGCCACCGTAGGCGCGTCCTTCGTCTTTGGACCGCTCGGTGACAAGGCGGTGTGGGGCCAGGCGATGACGAAGGTCTTCGGCGATGCCGGCGGCGCCTACACCGTGATCTTCGCGTTCCAGATCCTGCCGACCATCATCTTCATCGCCGCGCTCTTCGCGGTCCTCTACTACTTCGGCATCATGCAGATCATCGTCCGCCTCTTCGCGCTGGTGATGAACCGCGTCATGGGCGCGAGCGGGGCGGAGTCGCTCAACGTGGCCGCCAGCATCTTCATGGGTCAGACGGAAGCGCCGCTGACGATCCGGCCGTACCTGTCGAAGATGACGCAGTCGGAGCTGATGACGGTGATGACGGCGGGCATGGCGCACATTTCCGGCGGCATCATGGCCGCGTACATCGCGTTCGGGATCAAGGCGGAGCATCTGCTCACGGCCGTGATCATGACGGCCCCCGGCACGCTGATGATGGCCAAGATGTTCGTGCCCGAGACCGGCGTGCCGGAAACCCAGGGCACCGTCAAGCTGAAGATCGAGAAGACCGACGTCAACGTGATCGACGCCGCCGGCCGCGGCACCGGCGAGGGCCTGCATCTGGCCCTCAACGTGTGCGCGATGCTGATCTCGTTCGTCTCGCTCGTCGCGCTGCTGAACGCGATGCTCGGTGTCGTGCACCTGAGCATGCAGCAGATCCTGGGCTGGGCGTTCTCGCCGGTGGCGTGGAGCCTCGGGGTGCCGTGGAAGGACGCGAGCACGATCGGCAACCTGCTCGGCACCCGCATGGTGCTGAACGAGTTCATCGCGTTCGCGGCCCTGGGGCCGATGCAGGGCACGCTCGATCCGCGCTCGTTCATGATCGCGACCTTCGCGCTGTGCGGCTTCGCCAACTTCTCGTCGATCGGCATTCAGATCGGCGGCATCGGCGCGCTGGCCCCGGATCGCCGGCACGACCTGGCCAAGCTGGGTTTTCGCGCGATGCTCGCCGGCACGATGGCGAACTTCATCACGGCCACGATCGTGGCGCTCTTGACGTAGTCCAGAGTCCAGAGTCCAGGGTCCAGGGTCCAGAGTCCTGGGGACGGAGTTCGGAGAGACGATGTCGACGTATTTCGAGAGGGTTACGCAGGCCGCAGAGTTTCTGCGCGCGCGGATCGGCGCGGCGCCGGAGGCCGCGATCGTGCTCGGCTCGGGGCTGGGCGACTTTGCCGACAGCCTGGGTGACGCCACCACCGTCCGGTACGCGGACATTCCGCACTGGCCGGCCTCCAGGGTGATCGGGCACGCGGGGAAGCTCGTGGTGGGCACGGCGCGAGGGCGGCGGATTCTTGCGTTGGCGGGCCGCGTCCATTTCTACGAGGGGCACGATCTGGCGACCGTGACGTTTGCGACACGGGTGTTGTGGAAGCTCGGCATTCAGGTGCTGGTGCTCACCAACGCGGCCGGCGGCATCAACACGAAATTTGCGCAGGGCGCGTTGATGGTGATCGACGATCACATCAACTTTATGGGCAGCAATCCGCTGATCGGCCCAAACGATGACCGCTTCGGGTTTCGATTTCCCGACATGACGGAGGTCTACTCCCGGCGGCTGCGCGCGCTGGCCGACGCGAGCGCGAACGCCATGGGGCTCGCCGTGGAGCATGGCGTGTACGTGGCGGTGCATGGGCCGAGCTACGAAACGCCGGCCGAGATCCGCACCTTCCGCACCTGGGGCGCCGACGCGGTGGGCATGTCGACGGCCCCTGAGGCCATCGTCGCCCGTCAGATGCGGATGGAGGTGCTGGGCATCTCGTGCATCACGAACATGGCCGCGGGGGTGCTGCCGCAACCGCTGCATCACGATGAAGTCATGGAGACCGCCGCACGGGTCAAGGGCCAGTTCATCGCGCTGCTGGAAGGCGTGGTCGAGCGCCTGTGAGCGCGGTGCCTCCTGACCGGCTGGCGGCGCTTGTGGCGGCGGCGCGCGACGCGCGGCTCTGCGCGATCGCGCCGTACTCGCATTTCCTGGTCGGCGCGGCGCTGGAAACCACCGACGGCCTCGTCGTCACCGGCTGCAACGTCGAGAACGCGTCGTACGGCCTGACGATGTGCGCCGAGCGGGTGGCGCTGCTGAAGGCGCTGTCCGAGGGACACCGGTCGTTCTCGGTATGCGTGGTCGTGGCCGACACCGGGAAGCCCACGCCGCCA
This sequence comes from Acidobacteriota bacterium, assembly GCA_021824055.1. GTDB lineage: Bacteria > Acidobacteriota > Vicinamibacteria > Vicinamibacterales > SCN-69-37 > SCUN01. The sequence goes on along the minus strand of JAKALV010000021.1, from coordinate 18,036 downwards.
TGCGGCCCGTGCCGGCAGCTTCTGTGGGAGTACTGCGGGGATATTCCGATCGTGATGGCGAATCTGAAGGAGATCACGGCGGAGCTGCGGATGAAGGAGCTGCTGCCGTTACCTTTTGATGGCAGACTCCTGTAAAGACAGAAGGCAAAAGGCAGAAGGCAAAAAAAAGTTACAGACAAAGTTAGAAACACAGGTGGAAGCAAGGGCAAGACTGCCTCACTGCCTCACTGCCTCACTGCCTCACTGCCTCACTGCCTCACTGCCTCACTGCCTCACTGCCTCACTGCTAGTGGTCGCGTAGCTTCCGCACTGACGTCGTCAGCATGGCGACAAATTCATTGGCTTCGCGCTCGAGCGGCGCGAGGCGTTCCACTTCGACGTTGGCTTGCACCAGCAAGCGCAGCCAGTAGCGGGTCTCTTTGGCCTCGCGGAGCGCCACCGCGTGCTTGGCGCCCATGTCGCGCCGGCTGTTGGCGACGTCGCCTTCTTCCAGCATCGCGCCGATCGCCGAGGCCGCACGGAACAGCTGGTTGGCCATGTGCGCATAGGGCGCGCCGCGCCGGCTGATCGAGTCGTGGCAGGCGAGGACGTGCTGGGTGAAGCCGAAGACCCGGTCGCGGAGGCTGGTGGCGTAAACCATGCTCCGCTGCCGTGCAATTGCAGCGCCAGGCACGCGTCCAAGGAGAAGCGGTCGCGTGACGACACGATGTTGCAGTTCTTGCCACGTCCGCAGGGCTCGTGCGCGGCAATTCTTGCCAGGCGCATCCCCGCCCCTCGCCTCAGTCGCGCCGCCCCGGCTCTTGTTTGTGCCTTCGTTCGTGCCTTCGTTTCTGCCTTCGTTTCTGCTTTCGTTTCCGCCTTCGTTTCCGCCTTCGTTTCCGCCTTCGTTTCTGACTTTTACCTTGGTTTCTGCCTTCTTTCTTGTTTCTGCCTTTTGCCTTCTGCCTTCTGCCTTAACTAAGATCACTTTCAATGTTCCCCACCATCGAAATGCAGCCAGACGCCATCGTGATGATCGATCAGCGCAAGCTGCCGGCGCAGGAGGTGTACGTGCACTGCACGACCGCCAACGAAGTGGCGCGCGCGATCAAGACGTTGGTGATCCGCGGCGCGCCGGCGATCGGCGTGGCGGCGGCGATGGGGTTGGCGCTGGGAATGCGCAACTCCAAAGCCCTGGGCACAAAACAGTTCGCGGTGGAGTTCAACAAGCTCTGCGAGCTGATGGCGGGCACGCGGCCCACGGCCGTGAACTTGTTCTGGGCGATCGAACGGATGAAGCGCGCGTTCTCGACGGGCATTCGCGCGGGCGAGTCCGTCGATGAGTTGAAGGCGCGTCTTAAGCAGGAGTCGGCGCGGATCCATGACGAAGACGTCGCGAGCTGCCGCGCGATGGGGCGGTTCGGCGCGGAGGTCGTGCCCGACAATGCGCGGATCCTGACGCACTGCAATGCCGGTGCGCTGGCCACCGCGGGATACGGCACGGCGCTGGGCGTCATTCGCGCAGCGGCCGAGCTGGGAAAAGTGAAAGGCGTATTTGCCGACGAAACCCGCCCGGTTCTGCAGGGGGCGCGCCTGACGGCGTGGGAACTGGTCCGCGATCGCATTCCGACGACCGTGATCACCGAGGGGATGGCCGGCCCGCTGATGCGTGACGGCCAGATCGATTTCATCGTGGTCGGCGCCGACCGCATCGCCGCCAACGGCGATGTGGCGAACAAGATCGGGACCTACACCGTGGCGATGATGGCCAGGGCGCATGGCGTGCCGTTCTACGTCGCCGCGCCTCTGTCGACCATCGACCTCGAGACACCGAACGGCCAGGCGATTCCGATCGAACAGCGCGACCCGCGCGAGGTGACGCATATCGGCCCGACGCGGCTGACGCCCGAGGGCGCGTCCGTGCTCAACCCCGCGTTTGACGTGACGCCGCACGACCTCATCGCGGGCATCATCACCGAGCGCGGGATCTGCCGCGCGCCCTTCGCCGACAGTCTGCGGGCCGTGTTCAGCTGATGCGCATCCTCGGTATTGAAACCTCCTGCGATGAGACGGCGGCCGCGGTGGTCGAAACCACCGGCGATTCGGCGCGGCCGTGGTCGGTGCGCTCGAGCGTCATCGCGTCGCAGGTGGACATCCATCGTGAGTGGGGCGGCGTCGTCCCGGAGATTGCGTCGCGTCAGCACGTGGCGGATATCTGCGGTGTCGTCGAAGGCGCCCTCGCCGAAGCCCGTGTCCTCGTCACCGACATCGATGCGGTCGCGGTGACCCGGGGACCCGGACTCGTTGGGTCCCTGCTCGTGGGCGTGTCGTTCGCGAAGGCCCTGGCGTCGGCCGGAAGCCTGCCGGTGGTCGCGGTGCATCATCTGGCCGGGCACATCGAGTCGCTCGTGCTTGAGCACGGGGAACTGCCGATGCCCGCGGTGGTGCTGGTGGTTTCGGGCGGCCACACCAGTCTCTACTTCATTCGGCGGCCCGGCGAGTACCGTCTGGTGGGGCAGACGCGCGACGATGCGGCCGGCGAAGCGTACGACAAGGTCGCCAAGTTGCTCGGGCTCGGTTATCCGGGAGGCCCTGCGGTGGACCGGCTGGCCGCCGAGGGACGCGACGACGCGGTCGCGTTGCCGCTGCCGCGTTTCACGCACGCCGATCGCAACGCGGCGCCGTCCGATCTTCGGGCCGGTGAGTTTGCGCCGGGCGTGCGCCAGATGGCGGAGTTCAGCTTCTCCGGGCTGAAGAGCGCCGCCGTGCGCCACCTGGAGAAGCACGGCCCCGGCAACGTTGCGGATTTCTGCGCGAGCTTTCAGCGCGTCGTTGTGGGCACGTTGGTGGATCGTCTGTTCGCCGTGGCGATTGCGCTGGGGGCAAAGAGCGTGGGAATCGCCGGCGGTGTGTCGGCGAATCGCCGGTTGCGGCACGATGCCGGCGCGCGTGGCGAACGTGAGCGGCTGCCGGTGTTCGTACCGCCCGTGTTGCTGTCGACGGACAACGCGGCGATGATTGCGGCCGCTGGACTCCGCCGGCTGGCCCGCCATGGCGCCTCCGCGCTCGACTTCAACGCTGAAGCCGCCTTACCCATCACGGACTCCGGTGGCGACCTTCACTGAGTGCCTCTGGTTCAACACGCGCGGGAAGCGTGTCATTGTGAAAGCCATGGGCGAGCGTGGCTGACCCGCGTGACGCGATGACGATGGTGGCGGCGCTGTTTGCCGCGATCAACCGCGACGATCTCGATGCCGTGGCGCGCATGTACGCGGATGACTGCGACGTCGAGCTCGTGTTCGCCGAGGATGAGCCCCGGCATCGCGGCCATGCCGCCGTGGCAGCGGCGTGGGAACGCGAGCGGCGGTCACGCGTTGGCGCGCTGCCCGGCGGGCGCCGCTACGACGTGAGCCGGATCGCGGGTATCGAAACCGGCTGGGGCTGGGTGCGCGCCGACTTCGTGCGCGGCCTGCGCCACGCCGCCACTGGCGCCGAGGTCTTCGACCGCGGATATTCGTACTTCTGGATCGAGGACGGCGCCATCCGGCGCCAGCGCACGATTTTGAAGGCGCCGGCAGGCGGTGCCGACGTCCCGGCGACGGCCGCGGACGGTCCCGCGGAGCCGGCGCCGCCCGGCCGGCGCTATCCAGCCAAGCCCGTGCTGGGCGTGGGCGGCGTGGTCTTCGATGAGCGCGGGGACGTGCTGGTCGTCCGGCGAAAGCACGAGCCGCTGGCGCTGCAGTGGAGCCTGCCCGGTGGCGGACTCGAGATCGGCGAGACGCTGGAAGCCGGCACCGCCCGCGAAATCAACGAAGAGACCGGGCTCATCGTCGAGGTGGGCCCGCTCATCGAGGTCTTCGACCGCATTCTGCTGGACGCGAGCGCGAATGTGCGGTATCACTTCGTGCTTGTGGATTACCTCTGCCGGATGGTCGGCGGGGTGCTCCACGCGCAAAGTGACGTCAGCGAGTGCGCGTGGGTGGCGCCGAATTGTCTGGCTGAGTTGCCGATGGCCGAAAAACCCCGCGACGTGATTCTGCGCGCCGCCGTGATGAAGGAGTCACTGCAATGGTGAGAAAACTGATGGTCTCGGCCGTGCTCCTGCTGGCGGCGATCGTGCCCCTCAACGCGGAGGTCAAGTACACGATGCACATGGAAGCGCGCATGGCCGCGAACGCCGGCAATGACCCGATGGCGCAGATGGCCGGACCGATGATGATGCAGATGTTTCCGGCCGGCGGCATCGATCAGGTGGTGCTCGCGGGCGAGCACGGCGTCCGCTCGGAGCAGAAGCAGGCGTTTGCCAACATGAAGGCCGGCATGGTCACCTTGATCAAGACCGACGGCTCGATGTTCATGCTGGATCCATCGTCGAAGACGTATTGGAAGCAGCCGCTCATGACCTCGGAGGCGGCGGGCGTCATGGCGGGGATGAAACCCGACATCAAGATCACGAAGCGCGGCGAGTTCGAGACCATCAACGGCATGAAGGCCGAGCACATGGTGTTGTCGATGACGATGGCCCTGCCGGGCGTGGATCCGAGCCAGCTGCCGCCCGGCATGTCGCCGGATATCACCATGGGCTACGAGGTGTGGATGACCGACGCGATCAAGATGCCCGCGGGGGCGACCAACCTGGCCTCCACGGCGATGAAGCAGTTTGGCATGGGCAATGTGAAGGAACTGAACGACGGCCGGATGCTGCTGAAAGGCGTGCTGACGACGTTCGGCGTGGAGATCGTGATGACGGCCACCGGGTTCTCCAACGAAGCCGCGGCCGCCGACCTGTTCGAAATTCCCAAGGACTACAAAGAGGTCCCGTCACCCATTCGATGACTGACGCGGCCGATCTGCTGTTGACCCGCGAGCGCGCCTGGGCGCTCGTGACCGAGCACGTCCAGAGCGAGAGCCTGCGCAAGCACCTGCTCGCGGTGGAAGCCGCCGTCCGCGGCTACGCGCGGCAGCAAGGCGCGGACGAGGAGGCGTGGGGGTTTGTCGCCCTCGTGCACGACTTTGACTACGAGAAGTATCCCGACCGCGAGAACCATCCGTTCCGCGGCGTGGACATCCTGACATCGCTCGGGTACCCCGCGTGGGTGACCCGGGCGATTCTCTCGCACGCGGACTATTCCGGCGTGCCGCGCGAAACGCCGCTGGAGAAAACGCTGTTCGCCTGCGACGAGCTGGCGGGATTCATCACCGCCGCCGCTCTCGTGCGTCCGTCGAAGAGCATCATGGATCTCGAAGCGTCGTCGGTCCTCAAGCGGATGAAGGACAAGGCCTTTGCGCGCGCCGTCCCGCGGGACGATCTTCGGAAGGGCGCGGAAGAGATCGGGCTGCCGCTCGACCAGCACATCGCCAACGTGATCGGGTTCCTGCGCGAGCAGGCGGATGCGCTTGGGCTGCGGGGGGCGTTGTGAGAACCCGCCTCGCGGCCGGGCCGTATAGAACGTCAGCACCTGCATGAGCGAATCCGTCGTTACACTCGACCGGGTCAATATCACGTACGGCAAACAGCGCGCGCTGCGCGACGTCTCGGCGGTGTTTCCCACCGGGGCCGTGGGCCTGCTCGGTCCCAATGGCGCCGGCAAGAGCACGATGCTGAAGGCGTTGCTGGGGTTCGTGAAGCCGGACAGCGGCGCCTTGAACGTGCTCGGCCTGGATGTGGCGAAGCGCCCGCTCGAGGTGCGCGCCCGACTGGGCTATATGCCGGAGAGCGAGGCCCAGATCCCCGGCATGAACGCCGTCAGTTTCGTTGCCTACTGCGGCCAGCTGTCGGGGTTACCCAAGTCCGACGCGATGCAGCGGGCCCACGAAGTGCTGTACTACGTGGGGCTGGGCGAAGCGCGATATCGCAACATCGAGACCTACTCGACCGGCATGAAGCAGCGCATCAAGCTGGCGCAGGCCCTTGTGCACGATCCCGACCTGCTGTTTCTCGATGAACCGACGAACGGCATGGACCCCAAGGGCCGCGACGAGATGCTCGAGCTGATCCGCGACCTGGCGCATAACAAAGGGGTCAACCTCATCCTGTCCTCGCATCTGCTGCCCGACGTCGAATACACCTGCGATCACGTCGTCGTTATGGACAAGGGGACGGTGGCGACGTTCGGCACCATTGAGGCGCTGAAGGGACCCTCCGGACGCGTGTTCGAGGTGCGGGTCAAAGGCGAACTCCCGGTCTTCATCGCCGCGCTCAAGGCCGCCGGCCTCGAGGCTTCGGAGACCGACGAAGACGTCATGCGCGTGTTCGTGCCGGGCGTTCCGGTCGGGCCCGGCGAGGATCAACGGAAGATCTCGGCCGTGGCGTTGTCGGCCGGCGTGCAGATCCGCCACCTCAAACCCAGCCTGCCGACACTGGAAGATGTGTTCGCGCGCGCGATTGGTGAAGCATGAGTCCCATCCACGATCAAAGCTACCGGCGGTATCAGGGCGCGCGCCACGCGGTGGGGGGCGCCTGGGGCGTGATCGCGTGGTCCGGGATTCGCGCCATGCTGGCCAAGCGCGCGTATGTGTTCCTGCTGATCTTCAGCTGGGTGCCGTTCATCGTCAACGCCGTGCGCATCTACCTCGTCACGAATTTCCCGCAGGCCGGCAGTTTTCTGGGCGTCAACCCGCAGATGTTCCGGTCGTTCCTCGATTCGCAGGGCGTGTTCGTGTTCTTCATGACCATCTGGGCCGGCGCGGGTCTGATCGCCAACGACCGCCGGGCCAATGCCCTCCAGATCTATCTGTCGAAACCGCTGCTGCGCGCGGAGTACGTCGGCGGCAAGCTGGCGGTATTGCTCGCGTTTCTGCTGACCGTCACCCTCGTGCCCGGCCTGTTGCTGTTGTTGCTGCAGGTGGCGTTCTCCGGCAGCTTTGATTTCCTCGGGAAGAATCTGTACCTGATTCCGTCCATCATCCTCGGCTCGCTCGTGCAGGTCATCGTCGCCTCCACGACGATGCTGGCGCTGTCATCGTTGTCGAAGAGCAGCCGCTACGCGGCGTTGTTGTATACGGGGGCGATCTTCTTCACCGACGCGGTCTTCAATGCGCTGCGGCTGATCAACGGGTCCACGCGCATGGCCTGGGTGTCCATCACCGCGAACATGGCGCAAGTGACCGACGTGATCTTCCGCCAGCCGGCGCGCTACGAGACGCCGTGGCTGGTGTCGCTGCTGGTCCTGGTGGCTCTCGTCGTGCTGTCCATTTCGGTGCTCGAGCGCCGCGTCCGCGGCGTCGAGGTGGTGTCGTGATGGACACAGCACCGTTGGCACCTGGCACGGCACCTATCGTGACGGCCGAACACCTGTCGAAGTGGTACGGCCAGATCAGCGGTCTGAACGACATCTCCGTGAACGTGCCGCCCGGCGTGACGGGCCTGCTCGGCCCGAACGGCGCCGGCAAGAGCACGTTCATGAAGCTGATCACCGGACAGCTCAAGCCGAGCAAGGGCACCATTCGCGTGCTGGGGGAGCCGATCTGGGGGAACCCGTCGCTGTACTTCCGCATCGGCTTCTGCCCGGAGCAGGATGCGTTTTACGAGCGGATGACCGGGCTCGAGTGGGTGATGGCGCTCGTCCGGCTGAGCGGCTACTCGGAACAGGAAGCCAAGACCGCCGCCGAGCGCGCGCTGACGCAGGTGGATCTGATGGAGGCCGCCAACAAGAAGATCGGCGCCTACAGCAAAGGCATGCGGCAGCGCGTGAAGCTCGCGCAGGCCATCGTGCACGATCCGGAACTGCTGATTCTGGACGAACCGCTGTCCGGCATGGATCCGCTGGGCCGCCGCAAGACGATGAAGCTCATCCGCGAGTGGGCGCGCGCGGGCAAGAGCGTGCTCGTGTCGAGTCACATCCTCCACGAGGAGGAATCAATGACGTCCGACATCCTGCTCATCAACAACGGGCGCATTCTGGCCGAAGGCAACGTGCACCAGATTCGCGCGCTGATCGATACCCATCCGCACTCGGTGCACATCCGCGCGAGCGACCCGCGCGAACTGGCGCGCGAGTTCCTGACCCATGACGACGTGATCAGCATGCGATTTCAGGAGGGCGCGGTGGTGGTGGAGACGGGGAAGCCCGACGCGTTCTACTCGCGCCTCACGGATCTGGTGGCCGCCGGGCGTTGCGGCGCGGTCGAGGAATTGACCTCGCCCGACGACAATTTGCAGGCCGTCTTCCAGTACCTGGTGAAGAGCTGAGGCGTATGGCGACCATGACTCCTGCGTCCGTTCCCGCACGACCGGCCAAGGCGCCCGGTTTTCTGTACGCGTCGTTGCGGGTATTCGACCTGTCGGTGGGCGAGATGCTCTGGTCGCGCCGCACCATCTTCATGGCGCTCGTGGTCGGCGTGCCGGTGCTGATCGCGCTGCTCGTGCGGGGGGCCAGCGCGCTCGGCGCGCCCGGGCTCCACGTCAACAATACGGCCGTTGACGGCCCGGCCATCTTCGGGCTGATGATCTGGGCCTTCTACCTGCGCTTCAGCGTGCCCGTGCTGGGGGCCTTCTACGGCACGTCGCTCATTGCGGACGAGGTTGAGGACAAGACCATTACATATTTGTTCACCCGGCCCGTGTCGCGGGGCGCGGTGCTGTTCGGCAAGTTCCTGGCGTATGTGCTGTGCACGATGATCGTGGTCCTGCCGTCGATCACGGTTGTCTGGCTCCTGGTGACGCCGCTTGGGGGCTCGCTGGGCCAGAATTTCCCGGATTTGATCAAGGATCTGCTGATTCTGGCGGCCGGGCTGGTCGTCTACGGGGCCGTGTTTGCTTTCATCGGCGCCACGTTCAAGCGTCCGCTCCTGATCAGCCTGGTGTTCGTATTTGGATTCGAACCGGCCGTCCTGGTGTTCCCGGGCTATTTGAAGCGGTTTACCTTGGCCTACTACCTCCAGGGGCTGGTCCCCCAGGCCATGCCGAACGACTCGGTGGTGAGTCTGGTCCAGCGGATTTTCCGCGAAACGCCGGCGCTGTCGACGGCCGTGATTGCCTTGACCGCCATCACCGTGGTCTGCTTGTGGCTCGCGGCCCGTACGGTCAGTAATAAGGAGTATGTTCTCGAACAATAGAGCCAGTCGGGCCGTATAGCCGACTAGAGGTTACGCTGATGACCAAGCGCACACGCTACTTCATCTCGGCCGCGTCCCTGATCATGGTGGCGGGGCTCTGCACCGGGCTCGTGGCTTACTACAGCGGGGGGCTCCCTCTGCTGGCCAGCCGGGCCGCCGGCAATGACGATCTGGCCTATGTGCCCGCCGATTCGACCGTCGTGGCCTACGCCAACGTTCGTGACATCATGAACTCGGAATTCCGCCAGAAGCTGCGTCAGTCAACGCCGACCGGCGAGGGCCGAAATGAGTTCCTCGACGAGACCGGCATCGACCTCGAACGGGACGTGACCTCGGTGCTGGCGGCGGTGACCGGCCTACCGGGCACGTCCAAGCCGGCGCCGGACCAGAACCTGGTGCTCCTGGTCCGCGGCGTGTTCAACCCGTCCCAGATCCAGACCTCGTCCGTGCAGCGCGGCGCTACGGTCAGTGACTACAACGGCAAACAGGTGATCTCGAAGGACGACAAAGGCGTGGCGTTCCTCGAACCCGGGCTCGTGGCTGTCGGCGGACAGGCCGCCCTGCACCGTGCGATTGACGCTCACGGCGGCGCCAACGTCACGGGCAACGCCGACGTGATGCGGCTGATCCGCGATGTGGACCCGAACGCGAACGCGTGGGCCGTGGGCCGGATGGACGACATGCAGAAGGTGTCCGGCCTGCCCGACCAGGTGAAGGCGCAGTTGCCGGCGGTTCAGTGGTTCTCGGTCACGGGCCATGTGAACGGCGGCATCAGCGGCACGCTCAAGGCCGAAGCCCGGGACGATCAGGCGGCCGAGAATCTCCGCGCGGTGGTCAACGGCGGATTGGCGCTGGCCCGGCTGCAGATGGGCCGCGACGCCAAGCTCGACGCGATCATCAACTCGCTCCAGATGTCCGGCACGGGCAAGACGGTGGGGCTCTCGTTCAATCTTCCGTCCGATGTGATCGACATGCTGCACGGCGCGGGCAGCACAGGCCTCTCGAGCATCCACAAGCACTTCAGATAGAACCGACAGCGGGAAGCACAAACGGCCGGTGGGGAAGACCCACCGGCCGTTTGTGTGTACGGCCGAAGACGCCGATGAGCCAATGAATCTGGCTATCTGCGATCTGGTTAGCTGGTTATTGGAATGTGTGATCGGGCTATCTGCTATTGGAGTTCGCCATTGCGACAGCGCGCACCAGCCCGAGTGAAACTGCGAATCGGATTCAGGCGACCGGCTGGCGGGTCGGTGCCGCGGCGGCGGCCGCCGGCGTCAGCCGACGGACGGCGCAGGAGTTCGCCATAGCGACAGCACGCACCGACGGCCTGCTCCAAATAGCCAAATAGCGCGATAGCCAGCTTCCAGTAGCCAGCTAACCAGATCGCAGATAGCCAGATTCACCGGTCGTACAAAGAAGAACGGCCGGCAGAATGTCTCTGCCGGCCGTCGTGTGTTCTGACCCTGTCGGGTCAGCGGCGAACTACCCGCCTAGAACGAGAACTTACCCATGACGCGGATCGCTCGCGCGCTCTGGAAGCCATCGTGCTGCTTGTACTTCGGGTCCGGCCGTCCCGAGGCCGGGAGCCGTGCCGCCTGGATCTTGACCGTGTCGAATCCGCCGGGCTGGAAGAAGGCATCGGCGGGACGGTTCGTGAAGCCAGGAATGAGGAGTGTGTCTCGGTAGGCCGCAAACGCGATTGACGTCGGCGTCTCCTGGTCGAAGAGGTTGGTGACGTTCACTTGGAGGCTGACCCTGTTGCTGCCCTTGATCTTGAAATCATGGGTGAGGAGCAGGTCGGTCTGGGTGAACGTCGGCGTGCGACCGAGGTCGCCTCGACCGTTGTAGTAGATCGGCACGCCCTGGTATCTCACGGTCGACGACATGAGCAGTCCGCTCGACGCCTGGAAGTTCGCGCCGATGTTGGTGCCCCACGGCGCCCGGTAGGACGCCTGCGCCTTGAACTGGATCGGTCGATCCGTGTTCAGGCGGCCGTTGGCTTCGTTGCCCTTCTGGTCGAACGAGAGGAACAACGAATCGTAGTAACGGCTGACGTTCGGCGAGGAGCGGCCGTTTTCGTCCGAGCTCGCGAGCCCGCCGTAGTTGCCGTAGAGCCGGCTGAACAGCACGCTCGTGGTGGCCTGCCAGTTGCTCGAGTAGCGCTTGCGGACCACGAGTTCAACGCCGTCGTAGACGTTGAGCACCTTCGGCACCGCCGGGGCGCCGTCGATCGGGTACTTCCCGATGCCGTAGCCCGGGTTGCCGATGTTGTAGACCTCGCCGCACACCTGGCTGCCCGGCATGCAGACGCCGATGTCATCGATGGTCTGGTCCCAGCCCTTGTGCGCGTAACGGATGCCGAGCGACATGACCGAGTTCAGTTCGTGGTCAAGTCCCAGCGTCCATTCATGCTTCTTGGTCGGCTTGATGTTCGGGTCGACCTTGCCGATGACGCTGCCCACTTCGTTTGAGGTATGGCGGTAGTTGATCGACTCGATCAGGCTGCCACCGGTGCAACCGGAGGCGCCGTTGATGTCCGTGCAGTCAATCGATTTCCAGTCGTACGAATCCAGCGTGTAGTAGTAGCTGATCCACTTGTCGCCGCCCCATGCGCCGCGCGGCATTTCGAGCTTCATGGTGTCGTAGAACTGCCCGTACGAACCATACGCTTTCCACCGGTTGTCGCCCTTGAAGTCATAGGCGAACCCGACGCGAGGCGCGATCTTGTCGCCCCAGCCGAACCTAATGCCCGGGGCATTGGGGTTGTAAGAGGGGATCTCCTCGTTTTCGAGGCGCACGCCGTAGTTGACCGTCAGCTTGTTGTTGACCGTCCACTGATCCTGCGCGAAGAAGCTGAGGTTGGTTTCCTTGATGTCGCCGCCCGTGTAGATGCGCCTGACCTCGTAGTAACCGTACTTGCCCTTCACGTCGCGGAGGTCCGTCGTGGTGTAGGTGCTGCCCCAGTTGAAGGCGATGTTCGCTGCCTGCTGGCCCAGCGCCGCCTGATTGCCGATGCGCTCGTACAATCCGCCGATCTTGATGGCGTGGTCACCCTTCCAGCGGGCGAACCGCGTCATGTCCAACGAGACGTTGAGGCGCTGGTAGTCATCCTTCACGGCGAACGAATTCAAGTTGTTGTCGGCGAAGCCGCTGACGTTCTGGAAGCTGACCGGAACGTCCAGCAGGCCGACGTTCGTGGTGGAGAACGTGCGACGCGTGCCATGGTAGTAGTCACCGCCGGCGCTGTGCGAGCCGTAGCTGATATAGCCCACCGTCAGGTTCACATACGTCTTGTCGGTGGCGACCCAGTCGAGGACGCCGCTGTAGGCATTCGAGAACTGCTCGGTAAATACCGAGGAACGCGGGTTGAACGAGGCCGCGTTCGACGTGCTGGTACCGTTTTGCTCGATGCCCGGCAGCCCGAGGCCGCCCTTCTGGGTTTCGTTGCTGCCGGTGAAACGCGCCCGCAGTCGGCTGAGCAGCTGCGTCGTCACGTTGTAATTGAGCGCCTTGTTGTTCGGCTTGCCGTTGTCGAACGTCTGGGTCGCCGGGTTGGTGCCGGGATTCACCCAGGTGACCGTGCGCTCCGACGGGTAGAACTGCGGCGCGTAGCCGACAAAGAACCAGCCCTTGTTCTTGAGGATCGGTCCGCCCAGCGAGAACACCAGGTCCGTTTGGTGGCTCTTGTCGCGTGGGGTCTTCACGTACTCGGACAAGGCCAGGTTGCTCGGCACCGACCGGAGGGTGGGACGAATGGCGCCCAGCCACTTGTTGTCGGTGTAGTACCCGCCCACGGAGCCGTGGAACGAGTTGCTGCCGCTGCGGGTGACCGCGCTCACCACGCCGCCGAGCGCCGCGCGGAACTCCGCGTTGTAGCCCGACTGCTTGACCTGCACGGTGTCGATGAAGTCCTGAACAACAACCTCGGTTCCGGAAATGGCCGTGGCCTGTCCGGTACGCGCATTGGTGCGATCGACGCCGTCGACCAGGTAGCGGTTCTCAGCGCCGGAGGCGCCGTCAATCATCAGGCCGCCGCCGCGTCCCTCGTTGTTCGTGCCGGGGATCTGCGTCAGCACGCTGAGCAGGCCGCGGCCCTTCGGGATCATGTCGATGATGTCGGCGTTCAAGCTCGCCGTGACCGCGTTCGCTTTGACGTCGATCAGTGGCGGTTCGCCCTTGACCTGGACGGTCTCGGTGACGCCGCCGACGACCAACGTGACGTCGATCTTCAATGACTGGCCGAGCGCCAGACTCGCGCTGGGGGTCTTGGCCGTGGTGAAGCCCTGCAGCGTGGCCGTCAGCGTGTACACGCCCGGCGGCAGCGCGGGGAAGCGATACGCGCCCTGCGAGTCGGATGTCGTGGTGCTGACGCCGACCAGACTCGGACTGCGCGCTTCGACGGTCACGCCGGGCAGCACTGCGCCCGACGCGTCCTTGATGACGCCCTGGATGGAGCCTGACTGCTCCTGCGCGAAGGCCGTACCGGCCATCGCCAGAAGACAGAGCAGCACACCCAGTGCAACTCTACTTTTTCCCATTGTGCCTATCCTCCTCAGAATAGAGCGAACCGTGATGACCGGACATCCTAGAGGGATGAACGGCTCACAAGCTGGACGGATTCTAGGGGGCTTCTGGGGCGAGTAGCAAGCATTCTGCGTTGGTATGATGGATTGGATGTCGGTATCCAAAATCGCTGATGTTGTGATCCTCGGGGCCGCCCGGACCCCCATTGGCCGTTACGGCGGCTCCCTCCGTGATACTCACCCCGTTGAGTTGGGCGCGAGAGCCGCTGTGGCCGCGATGACACGGGCGGGCATCTCGCCCGATGACATCGACGAAGTCTTCATCGGCCAGGGACGGCAAGCCGGATCGGGGCCGAATCCGGGCCGGCAGGTGGCCCGCCGCGCCGGCATCCCCGTCACCGCGCCCGCGCAGACGATCAATCAGGCCTGCGCTTCGGGGATGCAGACCGTCGCTCTCGCGGCTCAGGCGATTCAGCTTGGACAGGCCTCGATCTGTCTGTCGGGCGGCGTCGAGTCCATGAGCCGCATGCCGTACTTCATCGACAGCGAGGACGCGCGCTGGGGACACAAGATGGGCAACTTCACCCTGGTCGACGCGATGTCGCGCGACGGCTTCATGTGTCCGCTGGCGAACATGCTGATGGGCCAGACCGCCGAAGTGCTCGCGCGTGAATACGGCATTACACGCGAGCAGTCGGATGCGTTCGCGGTTGCCAGCCAGCTCAAGGCCGAGGCCGCCATCACGGCCGGCCGTTTCACGGACGAGATCACGCCGGCGCCCGGCAAGGACGCCAAAGGGAAGCCGGTGGACCTGGAGACCGACGAGCATCCGCGGTTCGGCACCACGATCGAGGGCCTCCGCAAGTTGCCGACGGTGTTCGCGCCCATCGACGGCCATCCGGGCATCATCACGGCGGCCACCTCGTCTGGCATCACCGACGGCGGCGCGGCCGTCGTCGTCGCCAGCGGCGCGGAAGCCGCGCGCCGCGGGTTGAAGCCCCTCGCCCGCATCCTCGGGTGGGCGACCGCCGGCGTCGACCCGCGCAGGATGGGGATCGGCCCCGTGCCGGCGCTGCAGAAGCTGTTCGGGAAGACTGGTCTCACGATCGCGGACTTCGACCTCGTGGAGCTCAACGAAGCGTTTGCGCCGCAGGTGCTGGCCGTGCTTCACGACATGCCAATTCCGGCCGAGAAGCTCAATGTGAACGGCGGCGCGATTGCGTTGGGCCATCCGATTGGGTGCACAGGCACTCGCATCCTGGTGACGTTGCTGTACGAAATGGAGCGGCGCGGCGTCAAGCGCGGCCTCGCCACCATGTGCGTCTCGGGCGGCCTCGGCATGGCGATGGCCGTCGAGCGCGTCTAAGGCCAAACCCACCACGGAGACACGGAGACACGGAGAAGAGCGAGTGCTTTTCGAAGTGCTCTTCGAAAACCTCTCGCTGTGTTTCTCCGTGCCTCCGTGCCTCCGTGGTAGGTCTTTGATCTGCCCGGCCTGATATCATTACAGGCTGTGCGTATCGCGGTCATTCCCGGCGACGGGATCGGTAAAGACGTCACGGCGGAAGCCGTCAAGGTTCTCAAGGCCGTCACCCAAGTCACGGGCCGTTCGATCGATCTCGAGCCGCTGCCCTGGAGCGCCGACTACTTCCTCGAAACCGGCATCACGCTGCCGCCCAACGGCTACACGATGCTGCGCAACGAATTCGACGCCATCCTGCTCGGGGCGCTCGGCGATCCGCGCGTTCCCGACAACCGGCACGCGCGCGACATCCTGCTGGGCGCCCGGTTCGAGCTCGACCTCTATGTGAACTACCGCCCCGTGCGTCTGCTCGACGATCGGCTGTGTCCGCTGAAGAATCGTGGCCGCAAGGACGTCAACTTCGTCGTGTTCCGCGAGAACACCGAGGGCGTGTACGTCAGCGTCGGCGGGCGATTCAAGGCCGGCACGGAAGACGAGGTGGCGGTCCAGGAAGAGATCAACACGTTCAAAGGCGTGAACCGCATCGTCCGGCACGCGTTCGAATACGCCGCAGCGCACGGCCACAAGAAGGTCTGCATGGCCGACAAGAGCAACGCGATGCAGCAGGGCCACGCGCTCTGGCAGCGCGTGTTCAAGACCGTGGCGGCCGAGTATCCGGCCATTCAGGCCACGCACATGTACATCGATGCGCTCGCGATGTTTCTGGTGAAGGACCCCGGCCAGTTTGAAGTGGTGGTGACCAACAACCTCTTCGGCGACATCGTGACCGACATCGGCGGCGCGCTGCAGGGCGGTCTCGGCATGGCCGCGTCGGGCAACATCCATCCGGGCAAGACCTCGTTGTTCGAGCCCGTGCATGGGTCGGCGCCGCCGCTGGCCGGCAAGAACGTCGCGAATCCGATCGGCGCCATCCTCTCGGCGGCGCTGATGCTCGACACGCTGGGCGCCACCGACGAGGCCGCGCGAATCGAAGCGGCGGTGGAAGCCGCCGTACACCAGGACCAGACAACCGCCGACGTCGGCGGCACACTGGGAACGTCACAGGTCGGCGACGGGATCGCCGCGCGCGTGCGCGCGTAGCCGCAGGCACGAGGGGTGGCGGCCGGGATCGGCACGTAGGGCCGAGCTTCAGCTCGGCCTTTCTCTGACCAAGCGAAAGCCTGGCCCTGCGGTCGGCGGTCGGGATCAGCGCAACAACGCCGCCGCCTTTGCCTTGAACTCCCGGTCCTCGGGCGCCCAGTCTGGACTCAAGGGCGCATCGAGGATCTTGCGCAGCAGCGTTCTCGCCTCGGCCTGGCGGTGATGATCCATCAGCAACTCCGAGAGAAAGAACAGGGACGCGGTGCTGTCCGGGTTGTACGTCAACGACGCCCGGTAGTGCCGCTCGGCTTCGGTGTCGCTGCCGCCGAACAGACCCGGCACTTTCGCGTACCAGCGGCCCAAGGCGCGATCCGCCGAGCCCTGCTGCCATGCGGGGTCGATCTTCAGGACCGTCTCCAATTCACTCTTGATGCGGCCGCGGTACTTCAGACCCTGCATGATGCCGAACGATTCCGCCAGAGCGCCCATGTTGGCGGCGGCCCAGAAGTGGCCTTCGGGTCGCGCGGGTCGGAGCGCGGCGGCGCGTTGTCCGGCAGCGATGCCGCGCTCGAGGGCCGGGCGCCGATCGGCGGCCGGCGCATGTGTGCCGATCCAATAGTCGGCGCGGGCGAGCTTCCATGCGGCATCAAAGTCGGAGGCGGGCGACGCGCGCCACAGATCGGCGGCGCGCACGGCGTTGGCGAGCGTTTCCCGCTGCGCGTACAGCTGGTCGGCATCCGTGCCGGCGGTACCGGAGCGAGCCTGCGCCGCGGCACTGAAGGTCACGACGACCGTGCAGTACAATAAAACCATGCAGGACACAATCCGGCGCCTGCTCGCCGAACTCGGTGAGGATCCGGCGCGCGAAGGCCTCGTCGATACCCCCGCGCGCGTGGAGAAATCCCTGCGGTTTCTCACGGGCGGGTACTCCGTGGACGTCGACACGGTCATCAACAATGCGCTCTTTACCGTCGAGTATAACGAGATGGTGATCGTGCGCGACATCGACTTCTACAGCCTCTGCGAGCACCACATGCTCCCGTTTTTCGGCAAGGCGCACGTGGCCTACGTGCCGAACGGCCACGTGATCGGACTCAGCAAGATTCCGCGCCTGGTCGATGTGTTCGCGCGGCGCCTGCAGGTGCAGGAGCGGCTGACCTCGCAGATCGCCGAGTGTCTCAGCGAGAAGATCCAGCCGCTCGGCGTCGCGGTCGTCATGGAGGCCACGCATCTCTGCAAGGCGATGCGCGGCGTGGAAAAGCAGAATACGACAACCGTCACCAGCGCGATGCGCGGCGTGTTCCATCAGGACGCGCGCACCCGCCAGGAATTTCTCAAGCTGATCGGCCGGTGATGCTGCGCGCGGTGTGGATGTTGACGCTCGTCTGTCTGGTGCCGGCCGCGGGCGCGCCATCCCTGGCCGCGGCGCCGCAGCGGCGCCGCGCGCCGGTGGTCCGGAATTCCGTGGATGTCACGTGCCCCGCCGATCTGGGCAAGGGCGTCAAGAGCCGGCGCACATTCTGCGATATCACCATCGGGACGGATCCGGCCGCGGGCATCGTCATGCGCGTGCCGCCCCACGTCGGGCCGTCGACGCTGCGGTTCGATCTCCACAACCGTTTCGCCGTGTCCGGGACGTCGCTGCCGTTCACGCGCGCGTCCGCCCTGGTGGCCGTGCTCAACGGGAACAGCGGAGCGCTGATCGGACGAGCCGGCGTGCTGGGCGAACTCCGCACCGAGCTCGACTTGTTCGATCGGATCGTGGGCACGGGGCCCGGCGGCCGAAAGACCGTGGCGCCCGGCCGCGCGCAGCCCGTCAAGATCGCGCTGCCGGCCGCGGTGACCTCGATCAGCATTGTCGGTATGCGGGTGGAGCTGACCAATCGGGATGGCCGGACGGAGTTTTCGACG
>JAKALV010000263.1 GCA_021824055.1 Acidobacteriota bacterium | reverse complement strand
ATCTGCGGAGGTCGGAGACGCGGCGATCCGCGGGCACGTGCGCCTCACGCATCAACTGATCGACGAGGCGCTCCGGCAGCGATGCGCCGAGCAGCGATGCCACGTGGCCAACGCCGCGCGTCAGCAGCGGTTCCCACGCCTCCGCATCGAGATCGCCCCACTGGACACGCAGGACGGGGTCACGCACGGGGTCAGAGCCGTTTTCCACAGATCTTGCCAATTTGGGGACAGAGCTAGCAGAGACCTGTGTCCCCAAATTGGCGGTTTCTGTGGAAAACGGCTCTGACCCCGTTCTTGTTCTTACACGTGTCACCATGTCGGAAATGTCCAGCACCGCCGGCCCGCTGTAGCCGTGGTGCGTGAACAGGAATCCACCCTCGGCGACGCGCGTCCTGCCCTTCCATTTCGCGCGGATGCGGACGTCGAGCGAAAGGCCGGACAACGACGCATGTACCGGCGGACTTGCGACGAGCGGCGTCAGCGCGGGATAGAGATCGTGCACCCTGTGCCCGAGCGTCGCGGCGAAGCGAAGTCCCGCGCCGTCGCTGCCGGTGGCCGGCACGGAAAGTCCGCCCGTCGCCACGATCACCGCGCCCGCTTCAATAACGCCGCGCGATGTCTCCACCTGCCACCCGTCACCGGCGCGCGCGATGTTCCTCACTGACGTGTCGAACTGCAGCTGTACGCCGCGCCGCTTCGCGAATGACACCAGCGCATCGCGTACATCCCGCGCGCGATCCGACGCCGGGAAATACTTGCGCGAGTCCGCTTCGAACGTCAGCGGGACGCGCAGCTCCTCCTCAAAGAACCGTTTCTGATGCTCCAGCGGCCACGCGCGCAACATGTGCCGCAGGAGATGCGCCGGCGACGCCGTGATGAACCGCTCGGGCTCGAGCGCCGCCGGCAACACATTGCACCGGCCGCCGCCGCTGATGAGGATCTTGCGCCCGCCATCGGTGGTGCGCTCCACGAGCACGGCTGGATGCTCCGGCGTGCCGGCAAATGCCGCGGCGACCAGGCCCGCCGCCCCGGCGCCGATGACGACCGTCGGCTTCATCGCTTCACCCGCGGGTCTGCAGACCCGCGGCTACTTGACAACTTCGTCAACCGTGAGGATCTTCACCGGCGCGAAGTTCGCCTCGCGAATGCCTGCCTCAATTTTCGCGAGGTCGCCGACGACGACGATCGCGAACTTGTCCGGCTGAATGTACTTCCGGGCGGCGGCTTGCGCCTGCGCCGCCGTGACCGCCTCAATCTTCGGCACGTACTCGTTGAAGAACGTCTCGGGCAGGCCGTACACCGCCATCGACGTCAGCTCGCTCGCCATGCCCGACAGCGTTTCGAACGATTCCGGATAGCCGAGCGCCTCGTAGTTCTTGCCCCGATTGAGATCACCGGCCGGTATCGGCTCGCGAATCGCGTCGAGCTCCTTGAAGAACTCGCGCAGTGACTCCGTGGTCTTGTCCGTCTGCACGCCGGCCGCCGCCTGGAACGGACCCGGCGCCATGCGCATGCTGAAGCTCGAACTGGCGCCGTACGTGTATCCGTGCACCTCGCGCAGATTCTGATTGAGCCTCGATGTGAACGAGCCGCCGAGAATCGTGTTCAGCACGTCGAGCGTGAAGTAGTCGGGCGTGTTGCGCGCGACGCCGACGAGACCGATGCGGATCTGCGACTGCGCCGCGCCCGGCTTGTTGACCAGATACACCGTCCGCGGACCCGCGGGCGGCGCCGGCGGAAGCGTCACTCTGGCGACCGGCGCCGTATTGACCCACCGGCCAAACTGCTTTTCGAGCTTCGGCATGATGGCCGCCGCGGTGACGTCGCCGACGACGATCAGTTGTGCGTTCGACGGCTGATACATCTTCGCGTGAAACGCCTTCAGGTCAGCGGCGGTCATCGCGTTAAGCGACGCTTCCGTGCCGCCCGCCGGCGCGCTGTAGCGGTGAGTCGCGCCGTAAAGCACCTTCGCGAACGCCAGGTTCGCCAGCGTCGACGCGCTGTCGCGTCCCTGCAGGATCGCGGTGAGCCGCGTCTTGCGCAGCCGATCGATCTCGCTCCCTGCCATCGTCGGCCGCAGCGCCACGTCGCTCATCAGCGCGAGGCCGTCGTCCACCTTCGAGACGGGCAGGTGCAACCGCACGATGGAACTGTCCCAGTCGCTGCCGGTGACCAGCGCGCCGCCGAGAAACGCGATCGCGTCGGCGATGTCGAGCGCGGACCGGGTGCCGGCGCCTTCGTCGAGCATGTCGGCCGTGAAATTGGCGAGACCGTACTTGCCCGCCGGATCCGACGCTGAGCCGGACTTGACGAGGAGGGTCACGTCGACGAGCGGCACCTTGTGCATCTCGACGATCCAGACCGGCAGACCGTTGGTGAGCGTGCGCTTCACGATCGGCGGCAGCTTCAGCGACGGCGCGGGCCCGAGCACCGGCGGCTTCGATCGATCGGGACCCTGTTGAGCCTGAGTGACAGCGAGACCGAGCACCATGGCCCCGAGCACGATCGCACCCAGCACCTTGACACCTGACACCCTGGAACCGCGCACCTTCGTCGTCAGTTGTTTGTCCATGATGGCCCCGTTACTTCTTCTCCGCCGGCAGTACCGAGAATTCCAGCCGGCGATCGGCCGGCAGCCAGTGGCGCACCGCGGCCTGAATGTCGTCGGCGGCCAGCGCGCGATACCGCGCGAGGTCTTCGTTGAAATAGTCCGGATTACCGGTTTGCGCGAAATACGAATTCAACTGGCGCGCCTGGCCGTTCACGCGCTCCATCTGGCTGTAGAAGCTCGACTCGAGGCCGTTCATCACGCGCTGCATTTCGCGCGCGGTCGGCGGCGTGTCGCGCAGCTTCTGGAGCTCCTCGTCGATGATCGCCTTCAGTTTGTCGAGCGCCACCTGCGGCGGATCCTGCGACGGCTTCGCGGTCACCACGATGCGGAATTGCGAGCCCAGCTGCGCCGATTCCTGGAAGGCCGTGACGCTTTGCGCGACCTGCAGATCATAGACGAGCCGCTTGTAGAGGCGCGACGTCTTGCCGCCGGCGAGCAACGCGGCCGCGACATCGAGTTCCGCGTCGCCGGGCGACAACGCGCTCGGCGTCAGCCACGTGAGATACAGGCGCGGCAACTGCACCTGATCGGTCATCGATGCCTTGGTGACCGAGGTGAGTTCCACCGGCGGCACCTCGATCAGCGGCGCCATCGGCCCCGCCTTCACGTCCGAGAACCAGTACTCAATTCTCTTGCGCAGATCGGCGCTGTTGAAATCGCCCGCAATTGCCAGGACCGAGTTCGCCGGCGTATAGAACTTCCGGAAGAACTCCTTCACGTCATCGGCCGACGCCGCGGTGAGGTCTTCCATGTAGCCGACCACCGGCCAGTGATACGGATGATTCTTCGGATAGAGCAGCTCGGGAATCCGGATCTCCGCCATGCCGTACGGCGCGTTCTCGTAACTCTGGCGCCGCTCGTTCTTCACGACGTCGCGCTGGCCGTCGACCATCGCCGGCGTGACGATGTCGAGCAGGTAGCCGAGGCGGTCCGACTCGAGGAAGAGCGCCAGATCGATCGCATTCGACGGCACGTCGATGTAGTAGTCGGTCACGTCGTTGTCGGTGCTGGCGTTGTTCGAGCCGCCGGCCGCCTCGAGGAGGTTGTCGAAGTCGCCCTCCTTCACGTGGCCGGAGCCTTCGAACATGAGGTGTTCGAACAGATGCGCAAAGCCGGTGCGGCCGGGCTTTTCGTCGGCGGACCCGACCTTGTGCCAGACGTTGATCGAGGCCACCGGCACGCTGTGATCCTCGTGCAGGATGACGGTGAGCCCGTCGGGCAGCGTGAACATCGTGTACGGAACGTTGATGGCCTTCGGCGCCGCCTGATCGGCGCCCAGCGGCGCGCTGAAGAGCGCGCCGGCCATGGCGAATGACAGAAGCAATCGTCGCGACATAGCAGCTAGTCTAATCTTTCCGTATAGTCTGAACGCGCATGTTCTCGTCACGACTGCCCGCCGCGCTCCACGAAAATGCCGTGACGCGCGCACGTGACCGGTTACGGACAGCCGGCACGCCCATCATCGACCTGACCGAAACGAATCCGACCGTCGTGGGCCTGCCGTATCCCGCGGACCTTGCCGGCGCGCTCGCCTCGCCCGCGGCGCTGACCTACTCGCCCGAACCGCTCGGCCTGCTCAGCGCGCGCGAGGCCGTGTCGCGCGACTACGCCCGCTACGGCGCCGCCGTTCCCGCCGGCCGCCTCGTCCTCACCGCCAGCACGAGCGAGGCCTATTCGCTGCTGTTCAAACTCCTCTGCGACGCGGGCGACGTCGTGCTGATTCCCCAGCCCAGCTATCCGCTCTTCGAGATGCTCTCGCGCCTCGACAACGTCAAGACCGTGCCGTACGTGCTGCAGATGCACAACGGCTGGTCGCTCGACCGCGCCAGCATCGAACACGCGCTTTCGCCACGCACCCGCGCGGTCCTGGTCGTCTCGCCGAACAATCCGACGGGGTCAATCCTGCGGAGAGACGATGCGGACTGGTTGGCGAATGCGTGTGCGGCGCGCGGCATCGCGATCATTGCGGATGAAGTCTTCGCCGACTATCAGCTTCGCCACAATAAGTTAGGCAGTTGGGCAGTTGGGCAGTTGGGCAGTGGCATTGCCTCTTTGCCTCTTTGCCTCTTTGCCTCATTAAGTCCGTCAGTGTTGACGTTCTCCCTGGGCGGTTTGTCGAAATCCGCGGGTCTGCCCCAGATGAAATTGGGATGGATCGCCGTCGGCGGTCCGGACGCGCTCGTGCACGAGGCGATCGCGCGGCTCGAATTGATCGCGGACACGTATCTG
>JAKALV010000020.1 GCA_021824055.1 Acidobacteriota bacterium | reverse complement strand
CCCAACTGCCCAATTGCCTCATTTGCCGAGCGGCAGCGATCTCGCGTACCGAATGATCCTCGTCACACCCTCGCGCAGCCGTTCGAGCGACGTCGCGTACGACAGACGGAACGCGCCCGTGGATTCAAACGCCTCGGCCGGCGTCACGACCACGTGTTCTTTCGCCAGCAACCCATCGGTGAACGCCTGCGAGGTCGGCGCCCCGGCCGGCGACAGGAAGGCTTCGATTGATGGGAACAGGTAGAACGCGCCCTGCGGCACCGGACACACCAGCCGCGGCTCTTCGCGCAGCCATTCCAGCACCTGATTCCGCCGCTGAATGTAGATCGCGCGCATCTCGGCGACGCAATCCTGGGGTCCGGTGAGCGCCGCCACGGCCGCCTTCTGCGTGATCGAGTTCACGTTCGACGACTCGTGGCTCTGCAGCGCGTTGCAGCCGGAGACCACGGCCGTCGGCCCCAGCACCCAGCCGCAGCGCCAGCCGGTCATCGCGTAGCCTTTCGACGCCGACCCGCACAGCACCAGCTTCTCGCGCATCGCGTCGCCGAAGATCTTCGGCAGGTTGTGCGGCACGTGGTCGTACACCAGCTGCTCGTAACACAGGTCAACGATGACCCACAGACCGAGCCGGGCCGCTTCCTTCGCCAGTGTCCGCGCCTCGCTCTCCGAAATCAGCGCGCCCGTTGGATTGCCCGGGCTGTTGACGATGATCGCGCGCGTGCGCGGCGTCACGGCGGCGAGCAGCGCGTCGGCCCGCAGCGCAAACCCCTCCGCGGCGCTGGTGCGCACCACGACCGGCGTCGCGCCGGCGAGCTTGATCTGCTCGATCAGCGTCGGCCACCCCGGCACGTGCGTGATCACCTCGTCGCCCGGATTGAAGATCGTCATCGCCGCGTGATAGAGCGCCTGCTTGCCGCCTGCGGCCGCGATCACCTCGTCCGGCGCGTACGACACGCCGTAGTCCTCGCGGTAGCGGTAGCCGATGGCCTCGCGCAATTCGAGCGTGCCCATGTTGGCCGTGTACTTGGTGAAGTTGGCGTCAAGCGCCTTGTGCGCCGCCGCCGTGATGTGCGCGGGCGTTGGGAAATCCGGTTCGCCGGCGCCCAGGTCGACGACGTCGACGCCTTCGCGCCGCAGCCGCTCGGCTGCGATCGTGCCCTTCATGGTCGGCGACAGGCCGATGTGCGACATACGCTCGGCCAGCGATGGAGTCGTCCCGCTCATTACTTCTGTGTCCTCTTCTTCCGGTTAAGCCTGGCCTCAACGCCGGCGGGCACCAGCCCCGTCACGTCGCCGCCAAGCGCGACCACTTCCTTGATCAGCCGTGAACTCACGTACGTGTACTGCTCGGCCGGCATCATGAACACCGTCTCAACGGCCGGCTGCAGGTGACGATTCATCAGCGCCATCTGCATCTCGTATTCGAAATCCGACACCGCGCGCAGGCCGCGCACGATCACGTTCGCCTGCTTCGCGCGCGCGTAATCGATCAGCAGCCCGCTGAACTGATCGGCTTCGACATTCGCGGTCGCCTTGAAGGTCTCGCGAATGATGGCCAGCCGCTCCTCCACCGAGAACAGGGGCTTCTTCTCCGCGTTGATCAGCACGGCCACGATGATCCGGTCGAACAGTTTGGCGCCGCGCAGAATGATGTCGACGTGCCCGTTGGTCAACGGGTCGAACGAACCGGGATAGACGGCAATGCGCGGCATGGTCAGGCGCCCTCGCTTGCAGTGTAGAACGACAAGGCGCTGTCGCCGGCCTGCAAAACGCGATACCGCACGGCGCCGGGCACGCGCTCCGGCAGGCTGCGGCGGCGGCTGTGCTCGAACACGATGCGTCCGCCGGGCACGGTCAGCGACGCGGCGGCGGCGAGCGCGGTTTCGATCGCGGGGATGTCGTACGGCGGGTCCAGGAACACGAGGTCGTAGCGGATCGGCGAGTCCATCCGCTGCGCGCGTGTTTTCATGAAATCGCCGCGAATAATAGCACACGCATTTTCCGCGCCGCAGTGCGCGATGTTACGTTCCAGCAGACGAATCGCGCGCGCGTCCTGCTCGACAAACGCCGCGCTCGCCGCGCCGCGGCTCAGCGCCTCGAGCCCGACGGCGCCGGTGCCGGCAAACACGTCCATGACGCGAGCGCCGGCCACCGTGGGGCCCAACACATTGAAGAGCGTCTCGCGCAGCGAGTCCGACGTGGGCCGCAGGCCATCCCAGTCGGGTCCCTCGAGCCGGCGTCCCTTCAACGCGCCCGCGACGATGCGCATCTAGCCCACGCCCACGAGGCCGAATCGGGCGGCCCAGTTCGCCGACAGGTACGCCACCAGCGCCTGCGATGATTCCGGCTGATCGAGCCACGCCACAGCCTCGCGCCGCGCCTCCTCCATCAGCTGGTGGTCGCGGAGAAGATCGCCGACGCGCAGCGTGGGCATGCCCGACTGGCGCGTGCCGAAGAAATCGCCGGGGCCGCGAATCTCCAGATCGCGCTCGGCGATGACGAACCCGTCGATCGTCTCGACCAGCGCCGCCAGACGCGCCTTCGCGTCCGCGCTGAGCGGGAACTGATACAGCAGCACGCACGTCGACGCGTGCGCGCCGCGGCCGATGCGCCCCCGCAACTGATGCAGCTGCGACAGGCCGAATCGTTCGGCGTGCTCCACCACCATCACGGTGGCGTTCGGCACATCGACACCCACTTCGACCACCGTCGTCGACACGAGCACCTGCACGTCGCCGCGCGCGAACGCGCCCATCACGCGATCCTTCTCGTCTTGCCTGAGCCGGCCGTGCAACAACGCGACCGCGTATTCCTGAAACACTTCCTGCTGCAGATGATCCGCCATGGCCGTCGCCGCGCGCAGGTCCACCTTTTCCGAATCTTCCACGAGCGGATAGACCACGTAGGCCTGGCGGCCCGCCGCGAGTTCCTTCCGGACGAGGCGATAGATCTCTTCCCGCTTCGACTCGCTCTTGGATACGGTCGTGATCGGCTGGCGCCCCGGCGGCAGTTCGCGGATGACCGACACGTCCAGATCGCCGTAGGTCGTGAGCGCCAGCGTCCGCGGAATGGGCGTCGCCGTCATCACCAGCACGTCCGGGTGCTCGCCCTTCGACCGCAAGCTCGCGCGCTGCATCACGCCAAAGCGATGCTGCTCGTCGATGATGACCAGGCCGAGCGACTTGAACGCGAGATCGGCCTCCGCCAGCGCGTGCGTACCGACCACCAAGTTCGCCGTTCCGCTCGCGATCTCCGCGTGAATCTCGCGACGCTTGGCGGCGGTCAGGCTGCCCGTGAGCGACACCACGCGGAAGCGCGCCCGATCGAGCAGGCGGCGGATGGTGAGGTAGTGCTGGTCCGCCAGGATCTCGGTCGGCGCCATGAACGCCACCTGCAGGCCGTTCTCCATCGCGACAAGCGCGGCCAGGAGCGCGACGATCGTCTTGCCCGCGCCGACATCGCCCTGGAGCAACCGGTTCATCGGCTCCTCGCGGCGCATGTCCGCGACGATCTCGCGGAGCGCGGTGCGCTGGCCTTCGGTCAGCTTGAACGGCAGGATCGCGCGCGCCGCGTCGCGGATCCGATCATCCACCACGACTGGCCGCGGCTTGCGATCCTCCGCATGGCGGCGTTTAAGCAGCACCATGCCGGCCTGGAACAGGAAGAACTCTTCGAAGATCAGCCGCTGATGGGCCGGCGTCTTCAGCGCGTTCAACGCCTCCATCGACGCGCCGGCGTCCGGAAAGTGCACGGCGCGAATCGCCTCGGCCCGATCCGGCAGCCGCCGGCCCGCGCGAACCGCCTCGGGCACCGGGTCGGCAATCGTGGCCGGCAGTTCCCGCAGCACGCGATACACGAGCGCACGCTGCATGCGCGGCGTCATCGCGCCGGCCTTTTCGTAGATCGGCACGATCCGGCCGGTGTGGACTGACCCTTCGTCGTCGTCACCATCCGCGCGAATCAGTTCGTACTCGGGATTGGTGAACTGCAGCCCGGTTCCGCGAAATTCCAGCGGACCATACAGCACCACGCGCTGCTCCGGTTTGAAGACATCTTTGAGGAAGGCCTGATTGGGAAACACCGCGCGCGTGATGCCGCCGCTCGCATCGCGGATGATGGCCTCGAAGAGCCGGAATCCCGGACGCCGCGTGGCGCGGATGCCGCTCGACACCACCTCGGCCGTCACTGTGGCCGTCATGCCCGGGCGGAGATTCCGGATGTCACACGGCGCGGCGCGGTCTTCGTACCGCAGCGGAAACCGCAGCAGCAGGTCTTCCACCGTCTGCATGCCGGCCCGCGCCAGATCCGCCGCGCGTTTGGGACCAACGCCGCGCACATATTGCAGCGGCGTGCTCAGCAGATCCTGCGCCACGACGCGAGGTTACTGCACCACCGTCGCCGAGCCGCGCTGAATCGTCAGGTCGCGCACGCCGGCCGGCAGCGGAAAGGGTTTGGCGAGGGTGACGCCGTCGGGAAACTGCGGCGACTTCGAGTAGTAGGTGATCAGCTCCTGCAGCAGGACCTTCGGCACGGGCACGTTGTTAAGCGACGCGGATTCGACGTCGAATATCCCCTGTCCGGCCTTGCCGCTCAACGACGCGACGATCGAGATCTGCATGAAGCCGTTGAGGTACGCGAACGGATCGAGCCATCCCCGTTCACGCGACTTGCGCACCGCGTCGAGATCGACCACGCCCTTGAAGGTCAGCGTGCTCGGCCCGGTGAATGTGACGCGCGGCCCGACCATGCCCGGCGGCAACTGGTCTTTGCCGCCGCCGGCCAGCCACGCGTTCAGTTCGGTATCGGTGAACGTGGTGCGCAACGCCGGCGCGGGCTTCCCTTTCGCCGGGGGCGTGGCGGCCCTGACCAGGATGGCCGCCAGCGCGCGGTCCATCTTTTCGGAATCGCGCGAGGCGGACGGGGCTTGCGCCCACACGGCGCTCTGATGCGCCATCGCCAGCACGACGATGAAACGAGCTGCGTGTTTGACCACGGCGTGACCGACTCCATGGTAACGCGGGTGCCGGTGCCGGACGCTATTTCCCGCCGCGGCCGGCTGACTGCCGAACCCGCGTCAGAAAATCCAGCTTCTTGCGATCGATGTTGTCCTCGAGCAGTCGAAACCGCGCGCGCTGGCGCGGCGTCAGCAGCTGGTCCACCCCGTCGAGCGCCGCGGCCATCGCCGCGCGGCCTTCCGTGTCGATCGCCGCCAGTTCCTTCAACTTGCCGTCAATCGCCGCATCGTCTCCGGTCCCGTTCTGCGGATTGGCGAGCTGCCGCAGTTCGTTCATGGCCCGGTTGCGGCGCCGCGTGTGCAACACGCGCGCCTCCTGCAGTTTCTTCAACCGTTGCACGAACGGCGGAAACTGGTCGGACGTCAGGCTGAGAAACCGCTCCGCATCCATCACCGTCATCGCGTCAAACATCGCCTGAATATCGGCTGGCGAAATCTGGCCGGCCGGACCGGGCGCGGGCGTCTGGCCCGCCCTCGGCGGCGCACCGGCCGCCTGCGCCCGCACGCCCGCGGACGCCGCGGTTGCGCATGCGACCATCAGGCTCACCATCGCCCACGTCCGAATCACGCCAGTCATGAGAAACTCTCCCCGCATCAATCGGACGCGCCCAGTTCGGCCCGCAACAGTTTGACAAGCTCGCGCCGCTGGGCCTGCGTCAGTGACTCGATGGCCGCGTCGGTTGCCGCGCGGCCGGGCACCAGCCCCGCGTCGCGCGCGTCATCCACGCCAATGGACGTCGCCATCGTGCCGATCATGTCCCACATCGCCTCTGATCCTTCGGACGTCGTCACGTCCGAGGCGGCCGACGCGTTCGCCGAGGCCGCGGCCGGGCGCGCGGCCGGCGATGGCGTGGGCGACGGCCGCAGGACGGCCGCCAGGATCAGCACCGCAAGCACGCCGGCGAGCGCGGCCAGCGGGCGCCAATAGCCGGCCCAGCCCGAGGCCGACACCGGCTCGGCATCCACCGCTTCGCGGACCCGCGCGCTGAGGCGATCCCAGAACAGCGGCGAGGGCTCGGGCACCTCGCCGGCCGCGGCGACGTCGGCGACGAGCGCGCGCATCGCGGCGAGTTCTCCAGCGCAGGCGGCGCACCGATCCACGTGGACCTGCTGATCGAGGGAGAGCGGACGCTCGAGCGCATCCACCAACTGCCGGCGTGAGAGGTGTGACGTCATGGCCGTTGCCGCAACAGGCGCTTCAGATTGCCCAGCGCATGGAAGAAGTTCGCCTTCACCGCGCCCTCCGAACTGCCGAGGACGGCGGCGATGTCTTCGTGGCTCATCTCCTGATAGATCCGCAGCACCAGCGTCGCCCGCTGCTTCGGCGGCAGCCGCGCGATCGCGCGGCGCACCGCGACGGCGCGTTCGTCGCGCGCCACCAGTTCGTGCGCGTCCGGATGGCGCGAATCCACGTGCTGTTCCGGCTCGATGGTCTCGAGCCGCGGCTGCTTCAACGCCACGCGGTTCAGGCACGTGTTGACGCCGACCCGGTAGAGCCACGTGCCGAGCGCGGCGTCGCCTTTGAAGTTCCGCAATCCTTTGAACGCGCGCACGAACACGTCCTGCGTCAAATCGGACGCGTCCTCATGGTTGCCCAGAAAACGATAGCAGAGCTGATAGACGTGGCGCTGGTGGCGCTCGACGATCACGTCGAACGCCTCGCGCGCGCCGGCCAGAAAGGCTTCAACGAGCGCGCGATCGTCGGCCTCGCGCAGCCGGGCCACGGCCTCGCGCGATGGGGCCTGGCGGTCGCCCATCGCAGAATCTTCACTCACTCGCGGTGACCACGCGGCAAACGCTGTCATCGAGGCCGACCGTACCGCTGTGCTCATGGCGCCGCTCCCACGGAGTTTCGCTTGGGACTTGTCCTGTCAGGTTAGACCGCACGCGCTCCCCCGCCGTTACAGCGCCAGCTTGCCGTTTGAACTTTCGCTTTTTCTTTGGTAACGTGGCGCCGTGCAGCCACTGACCAAGCGCCAACGCGAGATTCTGGACTACTTACAGGAATTCATCCAGCAGCACGGTTACGCTC
Organism: Acidobacteriota bacterium; assembly: GCA_021824055.1. Taxonomy (GTDB): domain Bacteria; phylum Acidobacteriota; class Vicinamibacteria; order Vicinamibacterales; family SCN-69-37; genus SCUN01. Next base: position 15,210 of record JAKALV010000020.1, on the reverse strand, counting down.
CCAGTCTCGAGGAGGTGGGCCGGCGTTTCGGCCTATCTTCGCTCGCGACGGTGCACAAGCATCTCACCAATCTGCAGGACAAGGGCTTCATCCGACGCTCCTGGAACCGCAGCCGCTCGGTCGAGCTGCTGCCGGCCCGCGTCGGCCAGCGGGCGATCGACGTGCCGCTGCTCGGGTACGTCGCGGCCGGCGTGCCGATCGAAGCCATCGCGTCCAACGAAACCATCGCCGTGCCCGAGGACCTGGTCGGCCGGCGCGAAACCTACGTTCTGCGCGTGAAGGGCGACTCGATGATCGACGAGCAGATTCGCGACGGCGACTTCGTGATCGTCGAAGACCGCAAGACCGCGGACAACGGCGAGATGGTCATCGCCTTGCTCGGCGGCCACGAGGTAACGCTCAAGAAGTTCTACCGGGAGAACGGCCGGATTCGCCTGCAGCCGGCCAACCCCGCGATGCAGCCGATCATTGCGGACGCCGCCAACGTGCAGCTCCAGGGCGTGGTGATCGGCGTCATGAGAAAGTACTGAGTCATGTCGAACCCTCCCGCCAAGCAGATCAACTTCACGATCGTTCCGGATGAACCGGGGTCGAAGACCGACCAGACGCGCACTTACGCCAACTTCTGCGCCGTCGCGCATTCGCCGTTCGATTTGACGATCACGTTCTGCGATGTGCGGCCGCTGTCGGCCGAGGACATTCGCGAAGCGGAGCACACCGAAACCGTGCGGGCGCCGATCGTCGCGCGCATCGCGCTGCCCTTCGGCGTGGTGCCCGGTCTGATCAACGCGCTGCAGGAACAATTGCGCACGATGCAGGCGGCGCAAACGCCGGACGGCGCCCAGTCGTGGCCCAAGGGCCCGCTGCACTAAACCGCCGCCCCGCCACAACCCGTCTCGGCCCCGCGCATGACACCACGTGAGATCTTCGACCGGCTCGACGCCCAGCACCCCGGCGCCGACACGGAGCTCCATTTCCGAAATGCGTTCGAGCTGCTGGCTGCCACCATGCTGTCGGCACAATGCACCGACGCGCGCGTGAACCAGGTGACCCCGGCCCTGTTTGCGCGCTACCCCGATGCGCGCGCGCTCGCGGCCGCCACACCGGACGAACTCGAGCCGCTCATTCAATCCACCGGCTTCTTTCGCGTGAAAGCGCGGAATCTCCAGGCGATGGCGGCCGAACTCGTCGCGCGTCACGGCGGCCGCGTGCCGGCCGACATGGACGCGCTGACGGCGCTCCCGGGCGTGGGCCGAAAGACCGCCAACGTCGTGCTCGGTCACGCGCTCGGCGTGCCGGGCTGGCCGGTCGATCGTCACGTGCTGCGGGTGGCCGCCCGCATCGGCCTGATTCACACCGACGACGCGGTGATCGCCGAGCGGCAGCTGTGCGCGCTGCTGCCGGCATCGCGATGGACGCGCGCGTCCGACGCGCTGATCCTGCACGGCCGCCGCGTCTGCAAACCCAAACCGCTGTGCGACTCGTGCCACATCCGCACCGGCTGCGCGTACTTCACGTCGCTCGGCGCCAAGGCCGCGCGCCCGCGGACCGCAACGCGGCCCGCCACGCCCGGCACGAAACGCCGGCGAACGCCCCGGAAATCATGACGCGCGATGAATTCCGCGATCTCGTGGACGAAGCCCTCGACAGCGTCCCGCGGCGCTTTCGCGATGCGATGCAGAACATCGCCATCGTCGTCGAAGACGAACCCACCGGCGCGCAACTGGCGCAGGTCGAGATCGAGCCGCCCGAGACGCTGCTGGGTCTCTACGAGGGCACGCCGCTCACCGAACGGCACTGGGACGACGGCAACCGGCTGCCCGACAAGATCACGCTGTTCCAGAATCCCATCGAGGACTCGAGCGATGACGAGGACGATGTGGTCGTGGCGATTGGAGAAACATTGATCCACGAAATCGGGCACTACTTCGGATTGTCGGAAGACGAGATCGAAGCGATCGAGGAAGAATACTGGCGAGGCAACGAATGAGCACGCCCAAGCGGTCCTTTCGCGCGCGCAAGCGCTTCGGCCAGCATTTTCTCTCGGCCAAGTGGGCGGAGCGCGTGGTCCGCGTGATCGATCCGCAGCCCGGCGATGTGTTTCTCGAAATCGGCCCGGGCCAGGGCGCCCTCACGTTCCCGTTGGCCAGGACGGGCGCGCCGATCCTTGCGGTGGAGCTCGATCGCGACCTGCTGGCCGAGCTGGCGCCGCGCGTGCCGCCCAACGTCACGCTGATCAGCGGCGACATCCTCAGAACCGACGTGCTGCCGTACCTGACGGGCCTGCAGCCTCAGAGCCCGCAGGGCGCCGGCCCGAAGCCCGCCGCGCCGCCCGCGCGCCGCTACCGCGTGGTCGGCAACCTGCCCTACAACCTCTCGACGCCGATCCTGTTCAAGCTCCTCGAATGGCACGCGAGCGCCGGCATGTTCGCCGATGCGACGATCATGCTGCAGCGCGAAGTGGCCGACCGCCTCGCCGCCAAGCCCGGGACCAAAGCCTGGGGCGCGCTCAGCCTGTATCTGCAGATGGACGCCCACATCAACGTCCCGTTGCGTCTGCCGCCCGGCGCCTTCAACCCGCCGCCCAAGGTCCATTCGGCGATCGCGCATCTGACTTTTCATCCGCCCTCCGTGCGGATCGCCGACCAGAAGATCTTCGACCGGCTGGTTCGCACCATGTTCAGCCTTCGCCGAAAGACGCTGAACAACGTCCTCAAGGCCTTCGATCCCTCCGGTCCCGCCGTGCTGGCCATCGCCAAGATCGACGGGCGGCGGCGCCCCGAGACCCTGTCGCTCGTTGAACTGGCGAGCCTGGTGGATCTCCTGGCGGCCGTGAAACGCCCTGCTGTGTTATAGTTAGCCCGTTTTTACCGTCCTGTTTCCGGGTGCTCCCAGCAACCCGACCAGGTCGGACACTGGAGGCCAATGCGGCGCGCGAGCGCCGCGGCCACATGTTCCTGCTCGAGCCGCCCGGCTCGGCAGTCGCGTGCGTGTCCGAACGAGAGGCATCACGTTGCGCTGGGGTCCTGCACTTCTGACGGCAAAGGCCGTCGCATCATGACGGCGCAAGCCGCCGCCGGCACACCGGCCGTCGAGTTCATTCCGCTCGGCGGCATCGGTGAATTCGGCATGAACATGCACCTGCTGGTCTGCGGGGAGACCGCCGTGCTGATCGATGCCGGCGTCATGTTCCCGGAGCCGGAGCTGTTCGGCGTCGATCTGGTGCTGCCCGACCTCTCGTTGCTGGAGGCGTGGCGCGGCAAGATCAAGGCGCTCATCCTCACGCACGGCCATGAAGATCACATCGGCGGCGTGCCGCATGTGTGGCCGCTGTTTGACGGCCCCGTGTACGGCACCGAGTTCACGCTGGCGCTGGTCAAACCCAAGCTGGAAGAACACGGCATCGACATCGACGATCGCCTCGTGCCGGTCAAGGCACGCGAGACCGTCCAGATCGGCCCGCTGCGCGTGGAGTTCCTGCGCGTGCCGCACAGCATTCCGGATTGCGTGGCGCTGGCCATCCACACGCCACAGGGCGTGATCATCCACACCGGCGATTTCAAGATCGACCAGACGCCGCTCGACGGCGAGACGTTCGACTATCACCGGTTCGCCGAGCTCGGCAGCCAGGGGGTCCTCGCGCTGTTTTCGGACAGCACCAACGCGGACCGGCCGGGCTTCACCGGCTCGGAGCGGGACGTCATCGACGGGTTCGAAGAGATCTTCAGCAGCGCCACCGGCAAGATCATCGTCACGACATTTTCCACGAGCATGTACCGCATCCAGCTGCTCGTGGACCTGGCGGAGCAATTCGAGCGCAAGATCGCGCTGCTCGGCCGCAGCATGCAGCAGAACACCGCGATCGCCATCGAGCTCGGCCACCTGAAGATTCCGGCCGGCCTCCAGATCCGCGACAGCGACGTGCGCGACTATCCGGCGCAGGACGTCCTGTGCGTGTGCACGGGATCGCAAGGCCAGCCCAACGCGGCCCTGCCCCGGATGGCGATTGATGATCATCGCCATATCAAGATCGGCCCGGATGACGTGGTCGCGTTCTCGGCGCGGGTGATTCCGGGCAGCGAGAAGGCGATCGCCCGCGTCATGAACCACGTGGCCCGCCGCGGCGCGGCGATCGTGGCCGACGGCAGCCGCCATATCCACGTGTCGGGGCATGGGAGCGCCGAGGAGCTGAAGCTGGTGCTCAGCCTCGTCAGGCCGAAGGTGTTCGTGCCGATACATGGGGAGTACCGTCAGCTGGCGCGGCACGCCCGGATGGCGCCGCTGGTGTCGCCCCGGTCGCACGTGCTGGTTATCGAAGACGGCGACGTGGTCCGGTTTGAGAACGGCGAAGGGCGGGTCGTCGACAAGCTGCCGACCGGACGGGTGCTGATTGACGGCACCCGGACGGGCGAGATTGCCGACGAAGTCCTCCGCGACCGGCGGCACCTGGCCGGCGACGGTCTGGTGGTCGCCGTGGTGGCGATCAACGGGCGCACGGGCGCGATCGAGCAGCCGCCCGAGATCATCGCGCGCGGGCTGGCCGTGGATCCGCGCCACGACGCGATGTTGAAGGAGGCGCCCGAATGGCTGATCCGGGCCGTGGAGGGCGCGCTGCCGGAGGAACGGACGGACCCGGGGTTGTTGAAGGAACGCATCCGGATCGAGATGCAGCGGATGTTCCGTAAGCGCGCGGGCCGCCGGCCCCTTGTACTGCCGGTGGTACTTGAGGTATGAAAGAGGACTGATGCCCAACTCTGCCCTGTCTCGACGGATGAGCGAAGTGTACGGCGTAGCCCTGTTTGCGCTGGCGCTGTTCTGGCTGATCGCGCTCGTCAGCTATTCGCCCGCGGACCCGGTGTGGTTCTTCAACAACATCGCCGGCGGACCGCCGGCGAACTTCGGCGGCCGGGTGGGCGCGTTCATGGCCGAGGCCTCGCTGCAGCTGCTGGGCTACGCGTCGTACCTCATTCCCGTCGTGCTCTCGGTGATGTTCTGGCACGCGTTCTGGTGCAAGGAATTCGAGGCGAAGTACACAAAGATCACGGGCGCCGTGCTGCTGTTTCTGTGCGTGTCCGGCCTGCTCGGCCTCGCGTTCGGCGCCTTCGATGTCGGCGTGCGGCCTTTCCCCGGCGGCGGCGTCCTGGGCGGCGCGCTGGCCGGCCTGCTGAAGGACTACCTCAACACGACGGGCGCGGTCATCGTGCTGCTGACGGCGCTTGGCTTCGCGCTGGTGCTGTCCACAAAGTTCTCCTTCGGCCACGCGTCCACGCAGACCGCGTCCGTGATGCGCGCGAGCACCGATGGCTGGCTCGGCCGGTGGCGCGCGTGGCGCGCCGAGCGCGCCCGCGCCCGCGAGCGTGCCGAGATCGTCCGGAAGCACACGGCGAAGGCCGGCGCCAGCAAGTCCGACATCGCGACGAAGGCCGCCGGCGCGGCCGCCACGCTGAAAGCCGCGCGCCAGGCGATCAAGCCATCGAGAACTGCGGATGACGATGACGACTTCGAAGCGGACGATCTCGAGGAGGACGCGCCGCTGCGTCCCAAAACGGCCCCGTCGATCCGGCGCGCCACGCCGGTGCCCGGCAGCCTGCCGCTCGGCGACGCGGAGCCGGCCGGCAAGACGTCCGTCGAGCGCAAGCGAGGCGCCTACGCGTTTCCGCCGCTCTCGCTTCTCGATCCGCCCAAGGACCAGCGCAAGATCGACGAGCGCCAGTTGATGGAGGCGGCCCGGTTGCTCGAGGAGAAATGCCGCGAGTTCAGCGTGGAAGGCACCGTCGTGCAGATCCATCCCGGCCCGGTCGTGACGACCTACGAGTTCAAGCCGGATGCCGGCGTGAAATACAGCCGCATCACGGGTCTGGCCGAGGATCTGTGTCTGGCCATGCAGGCCGAGTCGGTGCTGATCGACCGCATCCCCGGCAAGTCCACGGTCGGCATCCAGATCCCGAACCCGGTGCGCGAGTCGATCGGACTGCGCGAACTGCTCGAATCGGATGTCTACACGCGGGCCACGTCCAAACTCACGATGACGCTGGGCAAGACGATCAACGGCGAAGTGTTCGCCGGGGACATGGCGACCATGCCGCATCTGCTGATCGCCGGCTCCACCGGCGCGGGCAAGTCGGTCAGCATGAACGCGATGATCAGCAGCATCCTCTTCCGGTCCTCACCGGACGACTGCCGCTTCATCATGATCGACCCCAAGCGGCTGGAACTCGGCATGTATGAGGACATCCCCCATCTGCTGACGCCGGTCGTGGTGGAACCCAAGCAGGCGGCCAACGCGCTGCGGTGGGCCGTGCGCGAAATGGAAGAACGCTACAAGTCGCTCGCGGCCGCCGGCGTGCGCAACATCGACCAGCACAACCGCAACATCCGCGCGATGCTCGACGAGAACAAGGACGCGAAGAACGCCGACGGGTCGGAACTCAAGACCCTGCCGTACATCATGGTCATCATCGACGAGCTGGCCGACCTGATGATGGTGGCCGGCAAGGAAGTGGAAGAGTCGATCGCGCGGCTCGCGCAGATGGCCCGCGCGGTGGGCATCCATCTGATCCTGGCCACGCAGCGGCCGTCGGTGGACGTCATCACCGGCGTGATCAAGGCCAACCTGCCGGCCCGACTTGCCTTCCGCGTGGCGTCGCGCATCGATTCGCGCACGATCCTCGACGGCAACGGCGCCGAGCAACTGCTCGGCAAAGGCGACATGCTCTTTCTGCCGCCGGCCTCGTCGCGCTACATCCGCATCCACGGCCCATACATCTCCGAGCAGGAAACGGCGCGGCTGTGCAGCTTCCTGCGCAAGCAGGGCAAGCCGCAGTACGACCACTCGATCACCGCAGAAGAGAAGAACGAGATGGGGCCGGGCGGCGTGCCGATGGAAAAGGACGAGCTCTTCGACGAGGCCGCGCGCATTGTGGTCTCGAGCGGCCAGGCCTCGATTTCGTATCTCCAGCGCCGGCTGCGCATCGGGTTCAGCCGCGCCGCGCGGCTCATCGACATGATGGAAATGGACGGCATCGTTTCTCCGGCCACCAACGGCAAACGCGAAGTGCTCGTCGACCAGGGCTACTTCGAGGAAGTGGACGCGCAACTGCGATGACACATTCCCCCGCCATCTCGCGTCGTGCTCTGGTCATGGCCGCCGGCCTGTGGCTGTGTGGCGCCGCGGCCGCCGCGCAGGCGCCGACGGCCGCGGTGCTGTTTGAACGCGCTTCAGAGCGCGAGACGGCGTTGCGCGCGGCCGCCGCACCAGCCCCGACCGAGGCACGGCGCACGATCGCGGCGTACGAACGCGTCGTCCGCACGTTCCCCAAGAGTGGATACTGCGACAACGCGCTCTGGCAGGCCGCCGGCGTGGCGCTCTTCGCGTATCGCCAATCCGGCGCCGACGCGGATCGGGCCAATGGCGAGCGGCTCCTGAAGTGGCTGACGTCCCAGTATCCGGCGAGCCCGTTTGCCCGGCAGGCCGACGAGCGGCTCCAGGCGTTTTCCGTGCCGGGGGCGGCGGTCGCAACCCAGGCCGCGCCGGATCCGCCGCCCGCACCGGCGCCGGCCCCAACCGCGGCGCCGGCCAGAGCCACGTTGCGCAACATTTCCCGCGAGCCGCTTCCGGGCGGCGATCGCATCGTGCTCGAGGTCGATCGCGAGGTGGCGTTCGCCACCGACCGCATCGCCAATCCGGATCGCGTGTTCCTCGATCTCAGCGACACGTCCGTCGGCGACGGCGTGCCGGCCGAAGCCGGCGCGCTCAAGGGCGCGATGGTCATGGGCGTGCGGCTCGGGCATCCCGCGCCGGGCACCACGCGCGTCGTCGTCGATCTGGCCGGATCGCCGAAGCACAGCATCTATCCGCTGTACGACCCCTATCGCCTCGTGATCGATGCGGAGGGGCCGCCGCCACCGCCGCTGGTCAAGTCCGTGGTGCAGGAACCAACCTTAAATACGGCCGCGGCAGCCACGCCGACGTCGCGCGCCATCCTGCCACCGGCGCCGCAGCCGGCGCTCGTGCCGCCGCCCGTGCCGCACCCCGCGCCCGCCGCGCTGCCGAAGCTCATGCCCAGCGTGTCCATGGTGCCGGTGCTTCCGCCGAGCACCATGCGAAACGGCGACTACTCGCTCGCGCGCCAGTTGGGGCTGAGCGTGCAGCGCATCGTGATTGACGCGGGCCACGGCGGACACGATCCGGGCGCGCAGGCGAACGGCGTGGTTGAGAAGGACCTCGTCCTTGACGTGAGCCTCCGCCTCCAGAAGCTGCTGCAGAAACAACCCGGCATGGACGTCGTGCTGACCCGCAGCACCGATGAGTTCATCCCCCTCGAAGAGCGCACGGCGATCGCCAACCGCGCGGGCGCCGACTTGTTCCTCTCGATTCACGCGAATGCGAGCTCGCGCAAGGACGCGCGCGGCCTCGAGACCTACTTTTTGAATTTCGCCACGAACCCGGAGGCCGAAGCGGTGGCCGCCCGGGAGAACGCGACCTCCAGCCACAGCATGGGCCAGTTGCCGGAAATTCTGAAAGCCATCGCGCTCAACGCCAAGCTCGCCGAGTCACGGGAACTGGCGACGATGGTCCAGACATCCATGGTGCGCCGGCTGAAAGCGCAGAGCCGCTCCGTGCGTGATCTGGGCGTGAAGCAGGCGCCGTTCGTGGTGCTCATCGGCGCCCAGATGCCGAGCGTGCTGGCCGAGATTTCCTTCGTCACCAACCGCGCCGACGCCTCCACGCTGAAGCAGGCGGGCAACCGGCAGCGGATCGCCCAGGCGTTGTTCGACGCCATCCTCAAATACCAGTCGTCGCTGAAGAAAGTGACGACCGTGGCGGCGAAGGGATCGCGCCAGTAACGCCGATGCAGGCGCCGCAGTCCAAGCCATCGGAAGCGCCGGCGCCACAGCCGGCGCCGCTCCATCCGTTCATGGTGCAGATCGATCGGCCTCAAGAGCGCGAAACGCTCAAGGACGTGATCGTCGGATCCTTCGGATTGACGGGCGCGCTCGTGCTGGCGGCGCTCGTCTCCGGAACGACTCTGGCCGCGATCTGGATTCTCTGGAGAAAGTGGCGGCGCACGTACGAGCACGACGCGCCGCCGTCATTGGGCCCGGTGCCGCTCGGCCCGGACTCGCCTACGCGCCCGCCGTCATCCCAAGATCAATAAGCGTCCGCACCGCCGCGCCGGTGGCGCCTTTCGGCTGGCACGCCTTGCGCTCTTCCGACCACGCGGTGCCGGCAATGTCCAGATGCGCCCACGGGCGCTCCTTGACGAACTCGCGGAGAAACCACGCGGCGGTGATGGTGCCCGCGCCGCGGCCGGAGGCCGCGTTGATCAGATCAGCGATCTCGCTCTTGAGCTGCTCGCGGTACTCCGAGTAAAGCGGCAGCGGCCACACGCGATCGCCGGCGCGCGCGGCCACCGTACGAATCGTCTCGACCCACGCATCCGGGGCGCCGAGCAAGCCGGACGCGGTCTTCCCAAGCGCGACGATGCAGGCGCCGGTGAGCGTCGCCACATCGAGCAAGTGCGTGGCGCCCAGTTGCTGCGCGTACCAAAGCGCGTCGGCCAGGATCAAGCGGCCTTCTGCGTCCGTGTTGGTGATCTCCACCGTCGTGCCGCTGGCGGCGGTGAGCACATCGCCGGGCCTGAGGGCCTTGCCGCCGGGCATGTTTTCGACCATGGGAATCACGCCGATCACGCGATGCGGACCGCCGAGCCGGGCGATCGCGCAGATGGCCGCCGCTACGGCCGCGCCGCCGGCCATATCGTCCTTCATGCGATCCATGCCCTCCGCGGGCTTGATCGAAATACCGCCCGTGTCGAAGGTCACGCCCTTGCCGACCAGGCCGATCACCGGTCCGCCGGTTGCCCCTTTGGGCTCGTACCTGAGCACCACGAGACGCGGCGGCTCGGCGCTGCCCTGCGCCACGCCCAGCAACAGCCCCATCTTCAACTCACGCAGACGCGTTTCGTCGAGCACATCCACGCCGACACCAGCCGCGGTGCCCATCGCGGCCACTCGCGCGGCAAACTCCCTCGGCGTGAGGACGTTCGCGGGTTCGTTGGCCAGCGCTCTGGCCTGATTGGCGGCGTCACCGATCAGGCGGCCGCGAGCCACCGCCGCCCGCACGGCCGCCAGGTTGGCGCCGGGCGCGACCACGACCAGCTCCGCGGGATACCGTCCTTCAACGGTCTGGTCGGCCTTGTATGTGCCGGAGTCAAATTCGGCCGCCGAAAGTCCATCCGCCATGATCGCGGCAGTGGACACCGGATCGAGCCCTCCGCGAATCAGCACGGCCGCGCTCGACACCGCGCGCAGCCGCGCCGTGTACCCGCACGACGCCGCGATCAGGCGGATCCGTTCCGCCGTGAGCTCGGCACGCAGGCCGGCCCCAACCAGCGCCACGCGCTTTGCCTTCCAGCTTCCGCGGACCGGCACGATAAAGAACTCGTAGGCCTTCGCCCGGAACTCGCCGGACGCCCGCACCTGGGCAATCCAGCCCGCCGAGGCCTCCCGCAACCCTGGGATCGCATGCAGCGGCTCGTCGCCCTCATCCTGAAACACGGGCACGAACAGCATATCCACCGCGACATCTGCGGCTTCGATCACTACCCCGTCAAATTTCGGAACCTGCATCGCCATCAAACGCCTCTGCTACACTGCGGCTATTCGCATGGAAAATAGACCGATCATGATAACCCACCGCCGAGTGCGCCCCCTCATCCTGCTGGTTATCATCCTGGCGATGGCCGGCGTGCTGCAAGCCCACCAGGGCAAGGGACGCCCCTCCATCGTGCTTCGCGCCAATCCCGCCGTGGCGTTCGCCCCGGCCCGCATCGTCGTCACCGCCGAACTCACGGGTGGGGCCGACGACTACCAGGACTTCTACTGCGCCAAGGTGGAGTGGACGTGGGACGACGACACCACGTCGGAGGCGCAGGATGACTGCGACCCATACGAGGCCGGCAAGAGTCGAATCCGCCGCCGGTATACGAGCGAGCACAAGTTTGAACTGCCCGGCCAGTACGATGTGCGGCTGACGTTGAGGCAGGGCAAGAAGGCTGTCGGATCCGGCACCGTCACCGTGCGGGTGCGCGACGCCGAGATCGCGCGGTAGAGCAGTATTCAGTTCGGTGTCGTGTCGTCCACAGTTCAAGGTCCACGGTCCAACGGCACTCGTCGTCCTCGGGTCCTGTCGGTCCCGGGTCCTCGGTTCACGTGCGTGTGCCCATCGGACGAAGGACCAGCAGGACCTGCGGACAACAAGTGACCTTGGACGTTGAACCCTGAAGCTTGGACTGGCGGCTACAGCAGTGTAGGGCCGAGCTTCAGCTCGGCCTTCTCCGGCCAAGCTAAAGCTTGGCCCTACAACGCGCGCCGCCAGGCCTGCGCGCGCGCAAACAATTCCGCGGCGCGCTCCGGCGTATCGAGCTGATCGCGCACGATCCGCAATTCCGTGATCAGCGAGTCAATGGCATCGGCCACTTCGCGCGAGTTGTGCGCGAGCCCATCAACCATCCAGGTGGCCGCCGATGCCGCGAGGCGCGTCGTATCGCGCAGGCCGGGCCCCGACATTTCCAGGCCCTCGAGACCGACCCGGTCGCCGACGACCGCCATCAGCGCGCTGGCGGTGACCTGCGGCAAGGCACTGACCATGGCCATCACGCGGTCATGCGTGTCGGCATCAACGACGGACGGCACCGCGCCCAACTTGCTGATCCACGGCTTGAGACGCGCGATGTGGCCGGCTGCGCTGTTCGGCGGCGGCACAACAAACCACCGGCGCCCCGTGAACAGCCCCGCCTCGGCGGCGGCAAATCCGCTGCGCTCGCTCCCCGCCATCGGATGGCCGCCGATAAACGCCACCCTGCCGTCCAGTTCTACGGCCTTCGCGCTCATCTGGCGCTTGGTGCCGCCGACATCGGTGACCAGCGCATGCGTGGCAGTGGCCGCCAGGCGATCCAGCCACGCGAGATTGGCCGACACGGGCGCCGCCAGCACGATGAGGTCGCACGCGACGATGGCGTCCAGGTCCCCGGCCACATCGATCACGCCGGCCGCCTCTGCGACGCGCGCGACGCCATCAACGTCGAGCCCCACGATCGTCACGTCGCGATCGGCCGCGCGCGCGGCGCGCGCCACCGATCCGCCGATCAACCCGACGCCGACGACACCGATCCGGGCGAACGCGTTTTCCACTTTGTTTCTTCCTTCTAACTTTGTTTCCGCCTTCTAACTTTGTTTCTGCCTTCTGCCTTTTGCCTTCTGCCTTGTCATCGATTCCATCCCCGACGCGCCACCGGCTCCACGCAGAGGCTGCGGCCGATCGCCGGCGCGATGATCCGCAACTCGGCCATCAGACGTTCGAACTGCGCCGGGAACATGGACTGGGCGCCGTCCGACTTCGCGTGATCCGGGTCGCAGTGCACTTCGATGATCAGCCCGTCGGCGCCCGCCGCGACCGCGGCGCGCGCCATCGGCGCCACCTTGTCGCGCCGGCCCGTGCCGTGGCTCGGATCCGCGATCACGGGCAGGTGGCTCAACTGCTGCACGACCGGAATGGCGGAAATGTCGAACGTGTTGCGGGTGTAGGTTTCGAACGTGCGGATGCCGCGTTCGCAGAGCATCACCTGCGTGTTGCCTCCCGCGAGCACGTACTCGGCCGACATCAGCCATTCTTCGATCGTGGCCGAGATGCCGCGCTTGATCATCACCGGCGCGCGGGCCTTGCCCAGCTCGCGCAGCAGCGAGTAGTTCTGCATGTTGCGCGCGCCCACCTGCAGAACGTGGGCGTACTTCGCGACGAGCTCGATCTGGCTGATCTCCATGACCTCGGTGATCAGCTTCAGGCCATGACGATCCGCCGCCGCGCGCAGCATCCTCAGGCCCGGCTCGCCGAGCCCCTGGAAGCTGTACGGCGAGCTGCGCGGCTTGAAGGCGCCGCCGCGAAGGACTTTGGCGCCCGCGCGCTTGACCGCGGCCGCCGACGCCTCGACCTGCTCCTCCGACTCGGCCGAGCACGGGCCCGCCATCACGATCACTTCATCGCCGCCGATCCGCACGTCGTCGATCGCGATGACCGTGTTCTCCGGCCTGAACGTCCGGCTGGCCAGCTTGTAGGGCACGCTGATGCGATGCACTTCCTGCACGCCGTCCTGGACCTCGACGATCTGCGGATCGCCGTGCCCACCGCCCACGGCGCCGAGCACGATCCGATTGGCGCCGGTGGAGCGATGGACGTCGTAGCCCATATCCATCAACTGGGCGATGACCGCCTGAATCTGTGGCTCGCTGGCCCGTTCCTTCATGATGACGACCATGCTCTACTCGCCTCGCTCCGCCAATTCTATCGCCCCGAACCATCGGCCAGCCGTTCGAGCCGCCGCGCTTCGTCGATGATGCGCTCGAAGAGCCGCGTCATCGCCGCATCATCGAGCGGCCCCTGGTTGACCTGTCTGACGTGCGCCAGCACTTCCGCCTCGCGCGCGGGCTGGTACACGGCCTCGCCGGACGCGTGTTTGATCCGGCCGATGGCCTGCGCCTGCTCCGCGCGCGCGTTGAGCAGCGCCACCAGCTGCTCATCGATCTCATCGATGCGTTGCCGAAACCCGATCAACCCATCCACCGTTACACCCCGCGCAACCAGCGCACGAACGCCCCAGCCTGTTCGGGGGCGCGGGCGCCCGCCTCGCCAATCACCGTGACCAGCGCGCTGCCGACCACGGCCGCATCCGCATAGCCGCCCACTTCAACCAGATGTTCCGGCCGTGACAGTCCGAACCCCACGGCGATCGGCAGATCGGTCATCGCGCGGATCCGCGCGACGAGCGGCGCCGCCGTACCGGCCACCTGGGCCCGCGCGCCCGTGACGCCGAGACGCGAGATCACATAGAGAAAGCCGCGGCCGAGCGCCGCCGCCGCGCGCACACGCGCATCGGTCGTGGTCGGACTGATCAGAAAGATCTGATCGATCCCGGCCGCGGACAGGCGCGCGCACATCTCGGCCGACTCTTCGATCGGCAGGTCCAGCAGCAGCACGCCGTCCACGCCGGCGGACGCCGCGCGCGCGACAAACGCCTCGACGCCCAGCTGCAGCACCGGGTTCACGTACGTGAAGAGCACGATGGGCTGCGCGATCTTTGCGCGCACGGCGGCGATCATGTCCAGCGACACCGACAGGTTGCCGCCGGCGGCCAGCGCGCGCTCGGTCGCGCGCTGGATCGCGGGTCCGTCCGCGATCGGATCCGAAAACGGCACGCCGACTTCCAGCACGTCCGCGCCCGCCGCCGCGATCGCGCGCAGCACATCGCAGGACACGGCCGGCGTCGGGTCACCGGCCGTCACGTAGGTCACCAGCCCCGCGCGGCCCTGCCGGCGCAGCTCGGAAAACGTTCTGGCGAGGCGGCTCATGACGGCTGCCCCTTCTCGTCGAGCATGCGCCGGACCTGTTCCACGTCTTTGTCTCCACGTCCCGACAGGTTCAACACCACGATGGCGGGCTCGCGGCGCGCCGCGATGAAATCCCGCACCCACGCGACCGCGTGCGACGACTCGAGCGCCGGCAGAATGCCTTCGGTCCGGCCGAGCCACTGAAACGCCTCAATCGCGGCGGCGTCATCGGCGTAGGTGTATTCGGTCCGGCCCATCGAATGCAGCCACGCATGCTCGGGGCCCACCGACGCGTAGTCGAGGCCGGCCGACACCGAGTGCGTCGGCAGGATGTTGCCGTGCGCGTCCTGCAGCACCAGCGTCCGCGTGCCGTGCAGCACGCCGTCCCGCCCGCCGGCGAATCGGGCCGCGTGCTCGCCGGGCGCGATCGCGCGCCCGCCCGCCTCCACGCCCACCAGACGCACCGACGCGTCGTCGATGAACGCGTCGAACAAGCCCATCGAATTGCTGCCCCCGCCGACGCACGCGACGGCCACGTCCGGCAGCCGGCCGGTATCGCGCAGAATCTGCGCGCGCGCTTCCTGCCCGATCACCGACTGGAACTCGCGCACCATCAACGGATACGGGTGCGGCCCAAGCACCGAGCCCAGCACGTACGACGTCGTCTCCACGTTGGTAACCCAGTCGCGCATGGCTTCGTTGATCGCGTCCTTGAGCGTTCGCGTGCCGGCGTCGACGCTGATCACCGTCGCGCCCAGCACGCGCATCCGAAACACATTCAGCGCCTGCCGGCTCACGTCTTCGGATCCCATGTAGACCACGCAC
>JAKALV010000262.1 GCA_021824055.1 Acidobacteriota bacterium | reverse complement strand
TTCTCGGAAAGGATCCGCTGCTGGTGGTGCGCGGCCGGGACGGCCTGACGAGCATCGAGGAGGCGGGTAGCCGCACCGACCGCCAGGAGCCCTTTGTCGATGTGGTCCGCCGGCTGATGGCGGAGTTCCATGCGCCGTTCGTGCCGGACCTGCCGCGCTTTACGGGCGGTGCGGTCGGGTATCTGGACTACGACACGGCGGAATGGTTTGAGCCGGCGGTGACGCTGCCCAAGCCGCCGACCGACCGCGATCAGGCCGGGTTCATGGTGTTCGACACGGTGCTGGCGTTCGATCACGTGAAGCACCGCATTCTGGCGATCGCGAACGCGCGCATCCGGCCGGGCGAAGATCTGAAATCGCTCTATGAGTTCGCGTCCGCGAAGATCGATTTCCTCGAGCGCGAACTCGATCGGAACCTGTCGCGATCCGAGCGCCGCGAGTCGCCGCCGCTGGAAATCGTGGCGAACCAGACGCAGGAGACCTTCGAGGCGTCGGTGCGGGCCATCCAGGAGGACATTGCCGCGGGCGAGATCTACCAGGCCGTGCTCTCGCAGCGCTTCGACACGTCCACCGTGGCATCGCCGTTCGATGTGTACCGCGCCCTGCGCCACATCAACCCGTCGCCCTACATGTATTTCATCCGCATGGGCCGCGAAGCCATCGTGGGCGCGTCGCCCGAGATGCTGGTGCGCGTGGAGGGCTCGCTGATCGAGACGCATCCGATCGCCGGCACGCGCCGCCGGGGCGCCACGCCGGAGGACGACCAGCGGCTGGCCGATGAATTGCGGCGCAACGAGAAGGAGCGCGCCGAGCACGTGATGCTCGTGGACCTCGGCCGCAACGATCTCGGCCGCGTGTCGGAGATCGGCACGGTGCGCGTGCCGCAGTACATGACGATCGAGCGGTACTCGCACGTGATGCACCTGGTGTCGCGCGTCGAAGGCAAGCTGTCCGATGAGCACGACCGGCTGGACGCGCTGGTGGCGTGCTTCCCGGCCGGCACGCTGACCGGCGCCCCGAAGATCCGCGCGATGCAGATCATCGGCGGCCTGGAGCCCACGCGGCGCGGACTCTACGGCGGTGCCGTGGGGTATCTCGACTTTGCCGGCAACCTGGACTTCTGCATCGCGATCCGGACGATCGTGATGCGCGATGGCCACGCCAGCGTGCAGGCCGGCGCCGGCATCGTCGCCGATTCGCATCCGTCGGCCGAATACGAGGAGACGCGCGACAAGGCGCGCGCGCTGCTGCAGGCGCTGGCCATGGCGCAGGCGGGCCTCTGACGTGCTGCTGCTCATCGACAACTACGATTCGTTCACCTGGAACCTGGCGCATCGCCTGGGCGAACTCGGCGTGCCCGCCACGGTCGTTCGCAATGACGCGGTGACCGTGGATCAGGTCGAGGCGATGCAGCCGTCGCGGATCGTGATTTCGCCGGGGCCCGGACGGCCCGAAACCGCGGGCATTTCGGTCGACGTCCTGAAGCGGTTTGCCGGGCGCGTGCCGCTGCTCGGCGTGTGCCTCGGGCATCAGGCCATCGGCGTCGCATTTGGCGGGCGGGTCGTGCGCGCGGCCGCACCGATGCACGGCAAGATCTCGACGGTCACGCATACCGGCGCGCATCTGTTCGCCGGCCTGAGCGGCCCGTTCGAGGCCGGCCGGTACCACTCGCTCGTCATCGACCGAGGCGCCGTGCCTGCCGGTTTCGTCGTGGACGCCTGGGTGGAGGCGGACAGCACCATCATGGCCATTCGGCACGAATCGCAGCCGATCTTCGGCGTGCAATTTCATCCCGAGTCGGTGCTGACGCCGGCCGGACACCGCATTCTGCAGAATTTTCTGGAGGCACGATGATGCAGTTCACGCCGATCCTCGAGAAGCTGCGCCGCCACGAGGACCTGACCACGGCCGAGGCGACCGACGTGATGGGCGCGATCATGGACGGCGAGGCGCTGCCGTCGCAGATGGCGGCTTTCCTGATGGGCCTGGCCTCGAAAGGCGAGCGGCCGGCTGAGATGGTGGGCCTGGCGCGCGCCATGCGCGCGCGCGCGCGGGCCATGCCGGAAACAGTGACGCCGGTCTTCGATACCTGCGGTACCGGCGGCGACGGCGCCAACACCTTCAACATTTCGACGGCGGTGGCCATCGTGCTGGCGGCGTGCGGCGTGCGGGTCGCCAAGCACGGCAATCGCGCGGCGTCGAGCAAGTGCGGCACGGCGGACGTGCTCGAAGCGCTCGGCATCGATATCGAGTCGCCGGCCGATCGCGTGGTGGAGGCCCTGAAGACCGCCGGCATCGGTTTCTTCTTCGCGCAGGCGTGGCATCCGTCGATGCGGCACGTCGGCCCGACGCGCAAGGAGCTGGGAATCCGTACGGCTTTCAACCTGCTCGGCCCGCTCACCAACCCCGCGGGCGCGCGCCGGCAACTGGTCGGCGTGCCGCGCGCGGAGCTGACCGAGTTGATGGCGCGCTCGCTCGGGCAGCTGGGGGCCGAGCGCGCGTGGGTGGTGCACGGCGCCGACGGCCTGGACGAGATCTCCACCACGGGCTACACGAAAGTGTCCGAGTGGATTGATGGTGCGGTACGCACTTTCTATCTGCACCCGGCGGACGCCGGCATTCCCGTGGCGTCAGTGCCGGACCTCCGCGGCGGAACCGCGGCCGAGAACGCGGAGTTGATGGAAGGGCTGCTGGCCGGCGAGCACGGGCCGCGGCGCGACATCGCCGTGCTCAACACCGGTGCGGCGCTGCTCATCGCGGGGCAGGCACCCACGGTTCGCGACGGGATCGCACAGGCGGCCGAGGCGATCGACACGGGTCGCGCGGCGGCAACGCTCGCGGCATTTCGCCAGGCCAGCGGCAAGGCGCACTGATGAGCGACGTCCTGCAGGCCATCGTCGCCGGCGCGCGCAGGAGCGCCGAGCTGCGCGAAGCGGCTGTGCCGCTGGCGGACATGGAACGCCAGGCGGCGGCGCGCGAGCCGCGTGGCGCGGCGTTTCGCGCGGCGCTGGCGGGCGGCGGCGTCAACGTCATCGCCGAGTGCAAACGGCGGTCGCCGTCCCGCGGCGTGCTACGCGCGGATTACGACCCGGCCGCGATGGCCATGGCCTACGCGCGGGCGGGCGCGACGGGCATCTCGGTGCTGACCGAGCCGTCGTTCTTCGATGGATCGCTCGAACACCTGCGTGCCGCGCGCGCCAAGGTGTCCACGCCCATTCTGCGCAAGGACTTCATCGTCAACGAATACCAGATCGCCGAGGCGCGCGCCGCCGGTGCTGACGCCGTGCTGCTGATCGCGGCGGCCCTGAGCGAACGCGATCTGACGCGGCTGCGGCGGCACGCGGCCGAACTTGGGTTGATGCCGCTCGTCGAAGTGCACGCGGCCGGCGAGTTGGCGGCGGCGGTCGGCGCCGGCGCCGACACGATCGGCGTCAACAGCCGCAACCTGCGCACGCTGGACGTTGACACGGCGCTGTTCGAGCGCATTGTCAGGGACATTCCTGAGGATGTCGTTGCGGTGGCCGAGAGCGGTATTCGCTCGGCGGAGGATATCCGGCGGCTGCGCGCGGCCGGCTTCGACGCGTTCTTGATCGGGGAGCGCTTCATGACGGAGGCGGATCCGGGCGCCTCGCTGGCGGCACTGCTCGCGGCCGCGGCCGCGGAGGTCCAGCCATGAGCTATCTCCGCGTCAAGGTCTGCGGAATCACGAGGGAAGAGGACGCGTTGCGCGCCGTCCGGTACGGCGCGGACGCGCTGGGGTTTCTCCTCTGGCAGGGGAGCCCAAGGGCCGTCAGCCTGGAGCGCGCCGCCGCAATCGCCATGACGCTGCCGCCGTTTGTGTGGAAGGTGGGCGTGTTCGTGAACGCGTCGCCCGGCGAAGTGGAACATGCCGCCCGCGTGGCGCGTCTGGACGTTGCTCAGCTGCACGGTGACGAGGACGTCGAGCTCTATCGCGGCCTGTCGGTTCGCATCATGAAGGCCCATGCCGTGTCGGGCCCGGACGATGTGGAAGAGGCGCTGGCGCTGCCGGCCGACGTCATGCCGTTGATGGATGCTGCGGATCCGGTGCTGCGCGGGGGCACCGGCAGGAACGCGTCGTGGGCGCACGCGGCGCTGATCGCGCGGGCGCGGCCGGCGATTCTGGCCGGCGGCCTCAACGCCGAGAACGTCGTTGACGCCGTGGAGGCCGTGCGGCCCTGGGGCGTGGACGTGTCGTCATCGCTCGAGGACGAGCCGGGCGTGAAGAATGCGAAGAAGCTGGCGGTCTTTTTTGCCGCCGTTGAACCAGTGCGGAGCGTGCGGCGTGAGTGACCTGTCTGTGACGGCGGGGCCGATGTTCGGCCACCGCGACCCTGATGCGCGGGGATACTTCGGGGCGTTCGGCGGACGGTTCGTCCCCGAGACGCTCGTCGAGCCCGTTGAAGAACTGACGGCCGCCTACTTCGCGGCGCGCCAGGACGCCGGCTTCCTGGCGCAACTGCAGGCGTTGTTGACGCACTACGTCGGCCGCCCGACGCCGCTCTACGAAGCACGGCGCGCGACGGTGGGCACGCCCGTGCGGCTCTTCCTTAAACGCGAGGATCTGGCGCACACCGGCGCGCACAAGATCAACAACGCCATGGGCCAGGTCCTGCTCGCCTCGCGGATGGGGAAGCGGCGCGTGGTGGCGGAAACCGGCGCCGGCCAGCACGGCGTGGCCACCGCGACGGCCTGCGCATTGATGGGCATCGAGTGCGTGGTCTACATGGGATCCGAAGACGTGAGCCGGCAGGCGCTGAATGTGTTTCGGATGCGCGTGCTGGGCGCGACGGTGATCAGCGTCGACGCCGGCACGCGAACGCTCAAGGACGCGATCAAGATCGGAA
>JAKALV010000261.1 GCA_021824055.1 Acidobacteriota bacterium | reverse complement strand
GTGGCGTGTTTCATCAAGGCGCCGGCGCTGACCAACGTGCCGGTCACCGAAACGCAGGGCTTCGCCCCGCTCGCGCTCGGTCTGTCGGTGACCATCGACTACGCGAACCACGTGCTGACCATGGCGCGGCAGCTGCCGGAGGAGACCGGCGGCCTCCGCCTGCCCCTGCGGGTGCAGCGGCTGGCCATGGTCAACGGCAGCGTCAACGCGCGGCCGGCGGCGTTCATCGTGGATACCGGCGGGGATCTGGGGCTCGCGGTGAGCGGCCGCGTGGCCGAGGGCGTGAACGCCGATCCGGCGCTCCGCCGCATTCCCATCAACGTATACGGCACGGCCGGCCGCGACCAGGCGGCCTTCGTCCTGCCGTTCGTCGATATCGTGTTCGGTCTCGGCGTGTCGCTGCCGCATGCGTCGGTCGCGGTGCTGAATCTCGATGCGCCCAGCTGGCTCCTCGGCATCGACATCGGCGGTATCGTCGGGCACACGTTTCTCAGCAAGTACAAAGTGACGTTCGATTTGCAGCGGGGCGAGCTGGTGCTGCAGTAATCTGATGGCGGAGGACGGCCATGACGCGCGATGAGATCGTGGAGTTTTTTGACCGGCGCAACCAGGCGTGGAAGTCGCGCGACGTCGGCGCGCTCGCCCGCACCCATGGGGAAAACGGCACCGTGCGCAGTCCGATGTTCGGCGAGTTGACCGGCCGCGAGGCCATCGCCGCGTCGTATGCGTCGCTGTTTCGCACGTTTCCGGATTGGACGTTCGTGGCCGAGTCGTTGCTGATCGACGGCGACCAGTCCGCGCAGTCGTTTCAGGCGACCGCCACGCATTCGGCGGACTTCATGGGCCTGCCGGCCAGCGGCCGCAAGTTCCGCATCGAAGGCGTGCGGTTGCACACGATGAAGGACGGGTTGATTCAGAACGAGCAGCGAATCTATGACTTCACCGGATTGCTGATTCAAGTGGGCGTGCTCAAGAGCAAGCCGGCGGTGTAGCGATCGCATGAATTGTCCTCGTCCGTTCGCCGCGGTCCTCGCCGCATTCGTCACGCTTTCGGGATTCACGGCCGGCGCCCAGGCGCCGGCGCCCGCGCCGCAGGCGCTCGCGTCGCTGTGGGATCACGAGCATGTCTCGTCGCCCGTCACGCCCCTGGTCGATCACGCGGAGGTCAAACGCCGCATTGCCGCGCTGGCGGCGGCCGGATCCGCGTCCGTCCTGCACGTGGCGCAGGTCGGCGCGTCGCTCGAAGGCCGCGAAATCTACGACGTGTCGTTCGGCACGGGGCCGTACGTGGTGCTGCTCTGGTCGCAGATGCACGGCGACGAAGGCACGGCAACGTCGGCGCTGTTCGATCTCTATGCGTACATCGACGCGCATCGCGCCGAGCCGTCGGTGGCCGGCCTGCTGTCGGCGCTCACCGTGCACACGGTGCCGATGCTGAATCCCGACGGTGCCGAGCGCTGGCAGCGCCGCAACGCGCAGGGCATCGACATCAACCGCGACGCTCTGCTGCTGCAGTCGCCCGAAGGCCGCCTGCTCAAGAAGCTGCGCGATGCGTGGCAGCCGAAGGTGGGCCTGAACCTGCACAACCAGAACTGGCGGACGTCGATCGGCGCGCCGCCCGTGGGCGCGGCGATTTCGCTGTTGTCCGTGGCGTTCGACCAGAGTCAGACGATGAGCCCCGGCCGCGTGCTCACACGGAAGCTGGCGTCGGTCGTGCGCGATGCGCTCGAGCCGCTCGCGCCCGGCCGCATCGGCAAGTATGACGACGCGTTCGAGGTGCGGGCGTTCGGCGACAACATCACGAAGTGGGGCACGCCGGTGCTGCTCATCGAGACGGGCCCGTATCCGGACGTCAATCCCGATCCGGCGCTGATCCGCCTGAACTTCGTCGCGCTGGCGCGGGCGCTCGGCGCGTTGGCGGACGGTTCGGTGGACCTCGCCGACCCGGCGCGATACGACACGTTGCCGCTGAACCAGTCGCTCAACCTCCACACGGTGATCCGCAACGTCACGATCATCCAGGGCAGCGGTGTGCCGCCCTTCACCGGCGACGTCGGCATCAACGCCGTCCGCCGGGTGCGCATCGATGACGGCCAGCGTCTGCTGTTCGAGTCGTATCAGATCGACGACATCGGCGACCTCCGCACGGCCGGCCGCCTGTTCGACGTGGACGGCACGGGCAAGGTGCTGGCGCCCTCGGTGACCGGCGCGACGGTCGGGCAGGAGATCCGCCTGCCCGAGTGGACGAAGGATCGGCCGAGCTCGACGCTGGTGTTGACCGGCTACCAGGCGCAACTGATGCTGTTGCGCCCGCTGCCAAACGGCGCGTACATCGTCGAGCGTCTTTTTCCCGGCCAAGTCGAGATCAAGTAGTGATGGAGTGGACATGAAGTTTGCAGTGATCGGCGCCGGCGCGGTCGGCGGGTTTTACGGCGCGTTGTTGTCGAGATCGGGACAGGACGTGTCGTTCGTCGCGCGCGGCGCGCATCGCGAGGCGATGCTGTCGCGCGGTCTTCAGATTCTGAGCGCGCCCGAGGCCGTCGGCGACTTCACGGTGCGTTGTCCCGTGGAAAGCGACCCCGCCAGGATCGGCAACGTCGACGTCGTGATCGTCGCGGTCAAGACCTACGCGAATGCCGAAACGTTTCCCACGCTGCGGCCGTTGATCGGGCCGAAGACGATGGTCCTCACGTTACAGAACGGCGTGGACAGCGCGGAGGAGCTGGCGGCCGTGCTCGGGCCGGGCCCGGTGGTCGGCGGCGCGACCTACATCGCCGGCGGGATCGAGGCGCCCGGGGTGATTCGCCACAACGGCACGCATCGCCGCATCGTGTTCGGCGAGTACTTCGAACCGGCTGCGACGCGATCCGAGCGCGTCGCCGCGCTCGCGTCGATTTTCTCCGCCGCGGACATCCAGACCGAAGCCGTGCCGGACATCCGGCCGCGGCTGTGGGAGAAGTTCATCTATCTGGCGCCGATGGCCGCGTTCACCGGCGCGGCCCGGCTGCCGATCGGGCCCATCTGGGGCGACGAGTTCATCCGCGAAATGTTTCTCTCTGCCGTGGACGAAGTGGAGCGGGTGGCGCGCGCGTCGGGTATCGACGTGCCGGCCGGCGTGCGGCATCGCATCACCGAATACACCGCGGGCGTGCCGAAGACGATGCGGTCGTCGCTGCTGATCGATTTGTCGCAGGGCAAGAAGATCGAGGTGGAGGCGCTGCAGGGCAGCGTGGTGCGTCGCGGGCTCGCCGCGGGCGTGCCGACACCGATCATGAGCGCGCTCTATGCGGTACTAAAGCCACATGCAGTGGGGCAGTGAGTGGTAACTGAGGCCTCATGGTTCGCGCGGCATACGCCCGCGTTGTTGCATCGTAATTTCCGGTTGTTGTGGCTGGGGCTGCTCGCGTCCTTCACGGGCTCGTTCATGCAGCAGGCCGCGCTCCAGCGGCGTGATTGCCGACGTGCTCGACCGGCGCAAGCTCATGATGCTCACATCGATCGGCGGCGGTCTGGTGGCCGTCGGCCTCGCGGTGCTGGCCTTCACCGGTCTCGTTGTTGCTGATGCAAGCCGGCCTCGTCGCCAACTGGCGCGGCGCGCCCGTGACCGGCGGGATCGGCTGTCTCGTCGCCACGGGCGCGGTGATCGCCGCCACGCCGGTGTTGTGGCGCTACCGGAAATAGCGTGGCTGGCATAGGCTGTGTGGTCAGCGCATGACGTTCTCCCTCGAAGTGCTCACCTTGCTCGCCGGCGCGTTTGCCGGCGGGATGGGCGCGCTGCTCGGGATCGGCGGCGGCGTGCTGCTCGTGCCGTTTCTGAACAAGGGCCTCGGTCTGTCGTTTCTCGAAGCCACCGGCATCAGCGTCGTTACCATCATCGCCACGTCCAGCGCGGCGTCCGCGTCGAAGGGACGCCTGCAGATGGTCAATCTGCGCCTGGGCATGGTCCTCGAGGTGTTCACGACCACCGGCGGCGTGTTCGGGTTGTGGTGGTTCGGGCGGCAGAAGGACGCGTCGATCGAGCACATGTTCGCGTGGACGCTCGTCGTGATCGCGCTCATCATGCTGTCGCGCATCGACAAGCGCAACGTGATCAAGGAACACGAGAACGTCGACGTCGGGCTGCTCGGCGCACGCTATCTGGAGGCCGAGAGCGGCGGCGTGGTGGCGTACCAGGTGAAACGGCCGGCCGTGGCGTTCGCGATGTCCTTTGTCGCCGGCATCGTGTCGAACTTCGGCATCGGCGGCGGCATTCTGAAAGTGCCCGTGCTCAACGCCTGGTGCGGCGTGCCGATGCGCGCGGCCGCGGCCACCAGCTCGCTGATGCTCGCGGCGACGGCGCTCGTCGTGGCCGCCGACCGCTTCTCGCACGGCTACATCGTTCCCGAACTGGCCGCCGCCGCGGTGCTGGGCGTGCTCCTTGGCACGCAGGGCGGCCTGTACGTGCAGCATCGGAGCAAGGCGAAGACACACAAGCTGATCATGGTGGCGCTGCTGCTCTCGGTGGCCGCGCTCTACTTCTCGGGGATCGGCGGACGATGAAGCGCGACGGCCTCGACCGGCTGGAACGGGCGATCGGCGGCATCCTGCGCGCCGGCGTGGCGCTCAGCGCCTCGGCCCTGACGCTGGGGCTGGTCCTGGAACTGCTCGGTGTCGCGGACGCCACGCGCATCCTGAACGCGGGCCTCGTGCTGCTGATGCTGATTCCGGTGACCAGGATTCTGGTGTCGTTTGTCGACGCGCTCTACCGGCGCGACAGGTTGCTGGCCGTCGCGACGGCGATCGTCAGCGCCGTGCTGACCTGGCAACTGCTGAAAGTGCTCTAGTCGACGGCGAATTCTTCCGGGCTGGCCGGAATGCCCGCGGCCGGCGCCGGCGC
>JAKALV010000260.1 GCA_021824055.1 Acidobacteriota bacterium | reverse complement strand
CTACGACGACAGCCGCAACTACAACAGCCGCGACTACCGCGACAGCCGTTACTCGACCTACGGCTACTCGACCTACGGCTACTCGGGCTACGGCTACCCGGGCGGGACGCGCATCGTCATCGCGCCGCGCCGGCCGATGCGGTTCTCCAGTCCGTACTTCTCGTTTCGGCCGCGGCTGCGCTTGAGCATCGGCCTCACGATGGGGTACCCGTTCGCGTTTCCCAGCTGGTACGACCCGTATGTGGTCGGCCAGCCTGGGTATGTCCGGCCGTACATGCCCTACGGTGGCGTGACGTTCGACGTCCAGCCCGGTGACGCGGAATTGTGGGTGGACGGAGACTACGTGGGGCTCGTGTCGGACTACTCGCCCTACGACCCGCCGCTCACGCTCGTCGCGGGCCGCCACCATATCGAGCTCGTCGGCCGCGACTACCGCTCGCTCGAGTTCGACATCACGGTGATCTCGGGCCAGGTCATCCCTTACCAGGGGACGTTGCCGTACTACCGTTAGTGGAATGGGTGAATGGGTGAATGGGTTTCATTCACCCATTCACTCATTCCTCCGCAGTAGAATGTCCCCGCATGCGACAACGCGCCGCGGTCTTCCTGATCACCTTTTCCGGTCTCGTCTTTGAAATCGGCCTGACCCGCATTTATTCCGCCACCATCTGGTATCACTTCGCATTTGTCGCGATCTCGGTCGCGCTGCTCGGGTGGGGCCTCGGCGGCATGAGCGTGCATCTGCTGAAACGACGGATGCCGTCGTCCACCGAGCGGGCCGCGGTGTTCGCCATGCTCTACGCGCTCGCGATTCCGGCGGCGCTGTGGGTGCTGGTCCGGTTTCCATTCGAGATCTCGCGGCTGTCGCTGTATTTTCTGACGCCGCTGGTGCCGTTCCTGCTGGCGGGCATGGCGCTGTCGATGGTCTTCGACCTCAACCGCGCGGAGTCGGGCTCGCTGTATTTCGCCGACCTCGCCGGCGCGTCGCTCGGCGCGCTGGCCGTCACGTTCTTCCTCCAGCGCCTGGGCGGCGAAGGCACGCTGCTCCTGGCGGCGGTGGCGCCCATGCTGGCGGCGGCGTATCTGTCCAAACCGCTTCGCATCGCCGCCACGCTCGGCACGATCGTCCTCACGCTGGCGGCGCTGACCAACGGCACCACCGAGCTCATGCGGGTGGAGCCCGGCACGATCAAGGCGATGCGCAAGGATCTGGATGCGAACCCCGACGCGCGCGTGACGCAGGAGGGCTGGAACGCGTACTCGCGCATCTCCGCGGTGGAGCCGATTCCGCCGCCCTATATCGCGCGGCTGTATATCGACTCGGATGCGTGGACGAGCGTGTATCCATGGGACGGGAAGATCGAGGACGCCACCGATCTGCGTGATTCGTACCGCGCGCTGCCGTTCCGGCTGACCCCGAATGCCCAGGCGCTGGTGATCGGCCCGGGCGGCGGATCCGACGTGCTCGCGGCGCTGGCGTCGGGTGCGAAGAAGGTGACCGCCGTCGAGCTCAACCCGCTGATGATCCAGTTCGTGCGGCACTACGGCGCGCGCGCCGGCAACATCTACTCGCGGCCCGACGTGGAAGTGATCCAGAGCGAGGGCCGCAACTTCATCAGCCGGACGGATCGCAAGTTCGACGTGATCTTCCTCGGCTTCGTCGACTCGTGGGCGTCGGTGGCCTCGGGCGGCTTGTCGCTGTCCGAGAACTATCTCTATACGACGCAGGCCTTCAAGGGCTATCTCGATCACCTGACGGATAACGGCGTGCTCGTCATTCTGCGGTGGGACCTCGACATCCCGCGTCTGGTCTCGAACTCCGTGGCAGTGCTCGGCGCCGACGCGGCGTCCAGGCGGATGGCCGTGTTGATGGAGAAGCGCGGCAGCGCGCGCGCCGCGGTGGATCCGTCGCAGATGCTGTTCATGCTGCGGAAGAACCCCTTTACCGAGGCCCAGATCGCGACGATCAAGAACGACTGGACGCTGGCGAACCCGCTGATCCTCCCCGGTCAGGCGCCGGAGCCGTACGCCGACCTGCTGAGCGGGCGCAGAACGATGGCGCAGTACGTGGCGGAATCGCCGGCGATGGTGGGGCCGGTGTTTGACGACAGCCCGTTCTACTTTGCGACAGAACGCCCGTGGGGCATGCCGCCCGGCATCGCGCAACGCCTGTTCGGCTGGCTGCTCGCGCCCGCCTGCGTGTTGCTGCTGCTGTTTGCCTCGCTCGGCAAGCCGAAGGGACAGCCGGTGGCGCCGTACCTCTCGTCGGTGATTTACTTCTCGGCGCTCGGGTTCGGATTCATCGCCGTCGAGCTGTCGCTGCTGCAGCATCTGACGCTGCTGGTCGGCCACCCGATCTTCACGCTGTCCGTGCTGCTGTTTACGCTGCTGGCCTTCGGTGGGATCGGCAGCTCGATCAGCGGCCGCGCATCGGCCCGCCTCGCGTGCATCGGCGTGGCGCTGATCGGCGTGCTCGAATCGTTTGTGCTGCCGCGCATCGTGCCGTCGCTGCTGCCCTGGTCACTGCCGGCCCGCGTGATGGTGGCGATGGCGTTCATCGCGCCGCTGGGCGTCCTGATGGGCATTCCGTTTCCCAGCGGCCTGCGCCGGACCGGCCAGGGCGCCCTGCCCGCGCCGCCTTTCTACTGGGGCCTCAACGGCATCCTGTCGGTGATCGGTTCGGTGACCACGGTCTTCGTCGCGATGCTGTTCGGATTCCAGGCCGCGATGCTGGTCGGGTGCGGGTGTTACCTTATCGCCTCAATTACTGCACGACGTTAAAGGGGCAAAGAGACAAAGGGGCAAAGGGGCAATGAAGATCCAGAGACAGTCTGTCTCCAAGCTCTTCATTGCCTCTCTGGCCCTTTGTCTCTTTGCCCCTTTAACTTGAGCGTCGTTATTCGTATCTGAGCGCCTTCATCGGATCGATCCGCGACGCGCGAATCGCCGGCAGCAGCCCGGCCAGCATCGCGATCGCGGCGAGCAGGACGACCGAGATGGTCAGGACCCACGGATCGCGCGCCTGCATCCTGTAGAGGAGCGACTCGACCAGCTTGCCGACATAGAGCGTGATGCCCACGCCGGCGATGACGCCGATGATTGTCATGATCGCCACCTGCTTGAGCACCATGAACCGCACCCGCGCCGGATCGGCGCCGAGCGCCATGCGCAGGCCGAATTCACGCGTCCGCTGAGCCACGGTGTAGGCCAGCACGCCGTAAAGGCCGATGGCCGCGAGGATCGTGGCGAGAATCGCAAACGCGGTGGAGAGCGTGCTGATCATGCGATCGAGAAACACGTTCTGTTTGACCTGATCGTCCATCGTGCGCAGGTCCTCGAGCGGCAGGTCGTGGTCGATGCCGGCCATCACTCGCTGAATGGCCTTCATGGTGGCGCCGGCGTCGGCGTTCGAGCGCACGTAGAATGACATGTCGCCGAGCTGGTCGTCCTGCATGTACGGCGAGAAGTAGAGCGGTGGCACGACCTGCTTCACTTCGCTGTACTTCGCGTCCTGCACAAGGCCGACGATCTCGGTATCGAGCTTGTCGTCGCCGCCGCTGCCCATCAGCTTGCCGACCGCGTCGCGCCCGAGGTTGAACTTCTTCGCGAAGGCCTGGTTGACGATGGCCACCTTGGCGCCGCCTTTGACGTCAGCCTGCGTGAACTCGCGACCGCCGATGAGCGGCACGCCCATCGTCTTGAAATAGCCGGCGCCAACCTCGTTGAAACGCGAGCCGTTGTCCACGTCAGGTCCCTTGGGAAAGCCCTGCACTTGGACGCTGTTGCCCCAGTTGTCGCCGGCGAGAATCGGCACGAGCGACGTGGTCACCGCCTGGACGCCCGGAATGGCCTTGAGGGATTCCTCCGCGCGCTGGAAGTAGGCGAGCGATCGCTCCGGCGTGTAGCCGTTCAGCCGCGGCGAAACCGCGAACACCAGCATGTTGTCGGTCTTCAGGCCCAGGTCCACGCGCGAGACGTTCATCAGGCTCTTGGCGAACAGGCCGGCGCAGATGAGCAGTGCCGTCGAGAGCGTGATCTGGAACGTCACCAGGCTCCAACGGAATCGTGCGGCGCCGCGCGCGCCCGACGGCTGGCCCGACACGCCTTTGAGCGTGGAGGCGAGGTCGGGCCGCGTGCTGTGGAGCGCGGGAAACAGCCCGAAGATGACGCCCGTGGCCACCGAGAGGCCGGCCGCAAAGAGCACGATCGTCGGCTCGATCGTGAACGTCAGCGTACGCGTGGCTTCAGCCGGCAGCAGCGCCCAGATGAACTGCAGCGTCCCTTTCGCCACGAGCAGGCCGGCGAGTCCGCCCATGAGCGCGAGCAGGCACGACTCGATGAGCAACTGGCGCACCAACTGGGCGCGGCTGGCGCCGATCGACAGGCGCACGGCCATCTCGCCACCTCGCGCGGCGGACCGCGCCAGGAGCAGATTGGCGATGTTTGCGCAGGCGATCAGGAGCACAACGCCCGTCACGCCGAAGAGCATGGCCAGTGGCGTCCTGGCTTCTTCGTGGATCGAACTCTGTCCGCGCGCGCCGGGCTCGACGGTGGCGGACTTCGCGCGGAACTTCTCCAGGGTGGCCTCACTCATGCCCGTCTGCAGCGGCGCCTCGACGGCATTCACGATGCCGTGGTACCGGGTGTTGAGCGCGGCGCGCGCGGCGTCGATCGTGACGCCGGGCTTGAGGCGCGCGAAGAGATAGATCCAGTAACTGCGGCGGTTGTCGAAGGCCTTGAACGGCGGCTGCAATGTGCCGCGCATGGAAATCGGCACGAACACCTGCGGCCTCGTGCCGAGCGTCGTGCCCTCGAAGCCGCGCGGCGCCACCCCCACGATCGTCATCGACACGCCGTTGACGATCATGGTGTCGTTGAGGA
>JAKALV010000259.1 GCA_021824055.1 Acidobacteriota bacterium | reverse complement strand
CGGAGCTACGGCCGCGCATTCATGTGGGATAGGTGAGGCAGTGAGGCAGTGAGGCAGTGAGGCAGTGAGGCAATGAGGCAGTGAGGCAATGAGGCAATGAGGCAATGAGGCAATGAGGCAATGAGGCAATGAGGCAATGAGGCAGTTAACTGCCTCACTGCCTCACTGCCCCACTGCCCCACTGCCCCACTGCCCCACTGCCCCACTGCCCCACTGCCCCACTGCCCCACTGCCCCACTGGCCAGTGGTGTAGGATTCCCGCCGTGCTCCTGCACCACCGATTCTTCCTGACCGCGCGTCGCTGCTGGAAGCAGCTGGCGATGGCGGACAGCACGGGGCCGAAGCTCACGTACGGCCGGGCGCTGACCGCTGTGCTGCTGTTCGCGCGTCAGATTCGACAACGGACACCCGGCGAGGAGATGGTGGGGCTGATGCTGCCCGCGTCCGTTGGCGGCGCGCTGGCCAACATCGCGACCCTCGCCGCCGGGCGCATTCCGGTCAACCTGAACTTCACGGCCGGCAGCGATTCCATGGCAGTGGCGATCGAGCGCTGCGGAATTCGAACGATCATCACATCGCGGGCGTTTCTCGAGAAGGTTGGCATCGCCGACACGCCGGCGATGGTGTTTCTCGAGGACATCCGCGCATCGATCACCGGCGCCGACACAGCAGTGGCGGCGGCGCAGGCGCGTTTCACGCCGATGCCACTGCTCCGCCGCTGGTATGGACAGACGAACGACGCTGGCGCGCTCGCCACCGTGATCTTCTCGAGCGGCAGCACCGGCGTGCCGAAGGGCGTGATGCTCACGCATGCCAACATCCTCGGCAACATCGACGGATTTGCCGATCTGTTTCCGATGTCGGCGTCCGACTGCTTCATCGGCGTGCTCCCCTTCTTCCATTCATTCGGCCTGACGGGCACGCTCTGGTTTCCGCTCCTGATGGGCTGCGCGGTGGCGTATCACCCGAACCCGATGGACGCGAAGGTCGTCGGCGAGCTCGCCGCCACGTACAACGGCACGATGCTGATCGCGACGCCGACGTTCGCGAATGCGTACATGCGGCGTTGCACGCGCGAGCAGTTTCAGCACATGCGCCATGTGGTGGTCGGCGCCGAGAAGCTGCGCCAGCCGCTCGCCGAAGCGTTCGCGCAGCACTTTGGGGTGGAGTTGACGGAAGGCTACGGCTGCACGGAGATGTCGCCGGTGATCTCCGTCAACTTCGCGCACGCCGGGACGCCGGTTCCGTCAAAGCCCGGCACTGTCGGCCGTCCGGTCAAGGGGGTGTTCGCGAAGATCGTCGATCAACACACGGGCGAGGGCCCGATCGTTGGCCGCGAGGGCCTGCTGCTCGTGCAGGGCGGTTGCCTCATGCGCGGCTACCTCGGCGAGCCGGAGCGCACCGCGGAGGTAATGCGCGATGGCTGGTATGTCACGGGCGACATCGCGTCTATCGACGAGGACGGCTTCATCACGATCACGGACCGGCTTTCGCGCTTCAGCAAGATCGGCGGCGAGATGGTGCCGCACCTGCGCATCGAGGACGCCATCAACGAGGTGCTGGGCGAGGTGTGTGCGGCCGTCACCGCGGTGCCCGACGCGTCACGCGGCGAGCGGGTGGTGGCGTTCTACACGAAGACCGACGTGCCGCCGGCGCATGTCTGGGAACAGCTCAACCAGACCGCGCTGCCGCGGCTCTGGCTGCCGCGCAAGGACCATGTGTTTCCCGTGGCCAGCATTCCCACCCTCGGCTCGGGCAAGATCGACCTGCACGGTCTCCGCCAACTCGCACTCTCACGCGTCGCTGATTTGTAAAATCGGGAATCAATTCATCGAATTGATTCCCGATTTCCTTTCACCGTTCACTGCGGCATCGTGCGGGGACCGGGCCGGCGCAAGCCATGCGCGGTGCCAAGGAGCGTTGCCGTCGCAATCATCCACGCCTCACTGCCAAGCGGCAGATTGCTGCGTGACGACCGCCGCAGTCGGCGAGTCTCGCCGGGATCACTGGCCGCGTTCACCGTATCGGTCCAGTCATCAGGTGGCAAAATTGGCCACGTGCTCAGCCTCAAGAGATGGCAATTTTTGACACGCTGATGGAGGCTGGACCATGGCCAGTCCTCGGCCCGCGGCACCAGGTTCGCGCGCAGCGGATTGGCCTCGACGTAGCGACAGGCGGCGAAGAAATACCGTTCTGTTTCAATCGGGAACGCCCTAAAACGGCCCTGGTAGACACAGCCGGTTCCTCGGGATCCTCGTCGGCGATGCCAACGCTTGCTATGACGAAGCGTCATAAGTCGCATGAAATGAGTGAGATCCACGTCCCCACGGGGCCGTACGATCAAGTGGAAGTGATTCGGCATGACACAGAACGCGTAGAGGTCTGCAGCCACCAGTTCAAGCGCCTCCGTAACGCACCCGGCAAAGACTCTGTAGTCCTCGTCGTCGTCGAACAGGCGCAGGCGGCGGGCGCCACGATTCATGACGTGGAAGGTGAAACCTCCGGATCCTGTCTGTACTCGTCGCGGCATACGGCTCGTTTATACAAACAGCCTGCCAACATCTCGGACGATGAACTCGGGAATCAATTCATCGAATTGATTCCCGAGTTGGGTAACTACTGTTTCCGCGGCAGCATCTGGTCGCGGTTCGCCGCCTGCCAGGCGAACACCGCCACCACCGTCGCGGCCTGCTTCACATCGTCCATCTGGACGCGATCGACAAAGTCCATGTTCGTGTGATGCGTGCGCGAGTTGTACTCGTAGCGCTCCTGCACAAACTGAAACGCCGGCATGCCGACCGCCTCGAATGACACGTGGTCCGTCTGCGACACGCTGCGCGGGCCCATGATCGTCACACCGAGGTCTTTCACCGGCGCCGCCCACGCCTCGAAGATCGGCTTCGCGGCCATGTTGTTCTGCAGCCACACGCCGCGGATCCTGCCCGTGCCGTTGTCGAGGTTGAAGTACGCCGCCAGCTTCGCCGCCTCCGGCTTCGGCGTTTCCTTCGTTCCGAGGTGCTCGGTCACGTACGCCTTCGAGCCGAGCAAGCCACCCTCTTCCGCGCCCCACAGTCCAATGCGGATCGTTCGGCGTGGATGCAGGCCGCTCGCCTGAATGATACGAAGCGCTTCCATTGTTTCAGTGGAGCCCGTGGCGTTATCCGTGGCGCCGGTTGCGCCCGTCCAGGAATCGAAGTGGGCGCCGAGCAGCACGATCTCATCCTTCTTGTCCGTGCCGGGAATCTCACCCACGATATTGAAGCCGCCCAAACGGTCTAGCGTTTCCTCGTTGTACTTCACCGACACGTTCAGCTCGACCTTTACCGGCTGGTGGTGCTCGAGGAGGCGCACCATGCGGTTGTAGTGCTCCACCGCCAGCACGACCTGCGGGGGCGCGCCGTCGGTGGTCGCCGAACTCGCGGTCACGCCGGAGGCCGATTGCACTGCGAACGTACCACCATCCGTGTGCTGCTGCTGCCACGTCAGGTCCGAGCCGGCTGCCGCCATATCGCTATTGCCGCCGCGATCGAAGAGCGCGACCACGCCTTCGCGCTTGTAGAACTCGTTGACGTTGAAACCGCCACCACGTCCGCCCCGGCCGGCGCCGCCACCACCCGCTCGGCCGGCGCGGCCCGCTCCCGCGGCCCGCAACGCCGCGGGCTCCGGCAACGTCAGGGCCTCCTTCTCCCACTTGCCGTTCTGGTCCGAATAGCGCAGCACGATGCCATCGCCCTGATCGAGCATGCGCACGGAGCGCGCCGGCTGCGTGAGCACGATCTTGCCGCGCAGCTGTCCCTTGTACTTCTGTGCACTCGCCTCATCGGTGATGTCCGCCCGGACGACGTCGGCGACGACGGTGCCGTTGGTGCCCGGCGACCAGGCCTTGACCGCGCCCGTGATCGGCATCACGCGCGGTTCGGTCAACGTCGCGTGGAAGTTCGTGAGCGTCCAGCCTCGGCCGAACTTCCAGCGTTCCTTATGGACGTTCTGCACGCCGTACTTCTGCAATTCTTTCACGGCCCAGTCGCCGGCTTCTTCGAAATACGGCGAGCCTGTGAGCCGCGGACCATATCGATCGGTCAGCCAGAACATCGTCTCCGCGACCTGGGATTTCTCCAGACCTTCAACGCGAATCCTGGCGATGGCCGCGGTGTCGACTCTCTCGGTGGATTGGGCGGCGAGCGATCCAACCGCAGCGCAGGTGAGCAGAATGGCGAGCGTACGCTTCATCAGGCGGGGCCTCCAAGCGCTCGCATGATAGCAGGAGGCGCAGGAAGCGCAGGAAGCGCAGGACTTTTACGGGCGCGCGACGGCCATGCAGATCGCGGCGATCATGAGCAGCGTGGTGCCAATGAACACCGCCCGCGCGATCCGGACCCGTCGTCCAGGAACGTGAAGACTCTCGGACTTCCCGCCCTCACGGAGAGACATGGCAGATCTCCTCAAAGCGCAGGCCCGGTTCGGCGTTGCTTGTGAGAGAATCACGTGCGATGCTCAGTCGGCTCAATGTGGCTCTCGCCTTGCTCTTGGCTACCGTGACCGTCCAGACCGCGGTCGCCTTCGAGCAAGCCGCAACGTCGTCCCTGCTTGTGACCGCCGTTGTCGTGCCTGCCTGCCGCATCTCGGTGCCGCTTTTTGCGAATGGACGCCCGGACGCTGGGACGATTCAGGTGCGGTGCGGGCGGCGGCCGAAAGGCGCCGACTCAACGCACGATGTGCCGAAGGCCGATGCGACCGCTGGTTTCGCGCGTGTGGTCGTGGAGCCGGACTTGAGTTGGAAGCACGTCGTGACCGGGATTGATCAACCGGCCGCACGCCGGAGGCTCGTCATCGACGTCGAATTCTGACAGTCCGTGGGCGTCAAAAGAGGATCTTCACCTGCACGATGTCCGCATAC